>JASFVM010000169.1:0-6246 GCA_050049835.1 Gammaproteobacteria bacterium | reverse complement strand
CTTAATGAATTAGATAGCAGATTGCACACTCAAAATCGGCATCCCCTTTTACGGTTTGTAACAGATGAGAGGCAGATATAACTTTCAAATAAAGCATGACGTAAACAAAAGGAGATAATGGAATTAGGATTTGATCAATATTGCTCAGTGTAAAATAAAAGCCCCTACGTCCCCTTTGATTCTGTAGGGAGATCATCGATGGCATCCATAGAATTACCGACGTGAAGCCGGTGGAGGCGAAGTAATATAAAGCCGAACCATGTGCTGCACCGGTCATCAATTCCACTGCGCTCGATTGTCATCGGCAAGCCTGGTCGTTAGACTTATAATAAGGACAATGTGCAAGTCACAAAATCAGAAACACAGGTAGGGTGGATTTTTAGTAACAGCTTTATTCAACAGGATCATAATCATGAGCATGAAAGAAGCATACGAAAAGAAATTACAGGCACAGTTGAACGAATGGAGTGCTGAAATCGACAAACTCAAGGCAAAAGCGGACAGTACTGAAGCCGATGCACAACTTGAATACCACAAACAGATTGAAGAACTTCGCTCTATGCAGGAATCGGCCACCAATAAACTTGACGAGCTAAGGAATGCTGGCGATGATGCGTGGGAGGACCTTCAAGCAGGTATAGATAGTGCGTGGGATTCTCTCGGTAATGCGTTGAAATCAGCTGCTTCGAGATTCAAGTAAAAAAGGCTGCCAGGTCGGACGTGTGCAGGATTAAGTTTTTTAAAGCTGATTGAGTGATAAATCGACTGATTTTCGCGACTGGAGCCACTATTTTGTGCCCGTAAAGCAACGTCTAATATGTAGAGCAATCCACAAGGTCCCTGTCGGACGACTGTTTTGGCCAAAGAAAAGGTGAATTTAAGCAGTCGTTCCTCTTTTATTAGTGCAAAATGGAATTCAGAAACAATGGCATTTTCAGGTCCGGGCCGAATATTGATGGCACAGCCTGGTCGTCAGGTGAAAAGCTAAAACATTCCTGCAAAATCACATGTATCCGCTCTTAAAGTTCGCAACGACATTAGTCAGGGCAAGATTTCGTCCCAAATTGAGCCTGGAAGGTGAAAGCATCCTGGATCTACGAGCTGGATTTACAGATGTAGACATGTTCCTGGAATTAAATAATGCACGATATTTCACATACATGGAGCTAGGGAGGTGGGATTTCTCATATCGTGTAGGATTTATAGAATTAATGAAAAAACGTAAATGGGGTGCAGCTGCAGGTGGAGCAAGTGTTCGTTTTCGGAGGAGAATACCTTTCCTTCATAAATTTACCCTGACCACTAGACTGGTTTGTCATGATGGCAGGTGGTTTTATTTCCTGCAGGAAACACACCGAGAAAACAAAATCTGCTCTTCTGCTTTAATGAAACTTGGGATAACTTCAAAAGCAGGACTGGTGCCCGCAACGGAAGTGATCAAGGCTTTAGGAAAAGAGGATTGGAATCCAACTACTCCCGAATGGATTAATGCATGGATCGGCGCAGAAGCTCAAAGACCCTGGCCAAAAGAATAAATAGTGGTGGTATATGGTTCCAGGGTTTCTCCTAACAAGTGCATACAGTCGGACAAACCACTCGCTGCGCTTGTGATTTGCAGCTATAGCGTGGCGTTGGGCCTAATACAGGAGGCGTAGATGACTAGAAAGAAAGTTGGTGATTTCATAGAACCCTGTGTGCTCGAATCAGTTCAGGAAACTACAATCTCGATTCCACCGGCGCAGCCGTTCATGCATTTACAGTTTCGCCGTTTTGCGGGGTGCCCAATCTGCAACCTGCATCTTCAGTCGTTCATCCAGCGTCATTCCGAACTGGTTGCAAACCAGATACAGGAAGTCGTGGTATTTCACTCACCAAAAAGCGCAATGCGCGAACATCAGTTAAGTGCTCCGTTTCCATTCATCGCAGACCCTGACAAAAAACTCTATAAAACCTTTGGTGTAGAAGTATCCGTAATGTCTGTTCTTAATCCAAAGGCATGGCCAGCCGCGGTTAAAGGTCTTTTGAAGCAAGGGCCCGGCTTTCCGTCCCGTGGAGAGTCTGCATTAGGATTACCAGCGGATTTTCTAATAGATCATACTGGAAAGATTATTGCGCTCAAGTACGGAGAGCATGCTTTTGATCAATGGGAGATTGATGATCTTTTGGGTTTGGTTGATTTAGCCGTTAGGTTAAATTAATGAAGAAGGTCGTCTAATCACACATTCCGCGAGAAACGAGGAGATATCGACATGAGATCAAAATTACATCTTTGGATAGTCGTATTTTCAGCATTGTTCAATTCAACTATCCAGGCACAGGAGCCGACTTTCAAGCAAGGAGTGAATACATTCATAGAAACCGGGGTAACCCAGCCAGACCAGATCCCTACGTGGTATGCACCTATGGTAGCGAAGCCGTATGCCCCTGTTTTCGAAATTCTCGCGACCAGGGGCACTCTAGGAAGATATTACCAGTACACATATGCGGTAACCATAAAGGACATGATCAAGTGGCATGGGCATGATTGCGAAGGGACGACTCATGCCGCCAACATGATGAAAATTGCTTTCGAAATCTTATTTCCTGACGGAATCATAGACAGGAGCGTTCTCAAAGCAATTTCAGGAACCGGACCGTGCTGGTCAGATGCAGTCGCCTATTTGACAGGTGCACGCCTTCAATATGGTAATCTCGGCTTCTTTAAAGACAGGAATTATAACCATGCCATAATTCTGTACCGGGAGGACACGAAAACTGCCGTCCTGGCGACATGGAAAAAAGGCATTAACAACATTCCAGATGAGCCGGTCGTTCTACCGGAAAAGATTCACTGGACAACAAAAGTTGACATGCAAAAGATCGTCGATCTGAAGAAGGAAGTAAAAAACGCAAAAGGAAACCCTACCCCCTATCAAGTAGATCTGTTGCGTTTTTATCAGTGGCAGCATATTAATGACATCCTGAGCCATCCCTTGCATGACAGCTATCAGGCAGAACTGATCGACGATTTCAAGTGGGATGACTGGGTGGATAATACAAAAAGTATTGCGAACCCGTTTAAGAGATCAGATACACGGTTGAAGAACCACCCTTACCGGGACAGGCCTATAGTGGAAACCAGGTGATTCGTTCTTATGTAATTGAATGTATCGAGGAAATAAAAGAATAAAAGGGACGTAGCGAATTTTTTAACTATGTACATAGATTGATCAAAGTTTAATCCCTGCGACCCTTTTATTTGCTGCTGAGCCTGGTCGTTAGGCATCCGGCTATCAAAGGCTGCATACTAGTCAATAGTATGACATTACTACGAAAAGACACTTTTATTAAGTTGCCCGATAATCGCCAGCTGGCCTATGCAGAGTACGGTGACGAACAGGGTATGCCTGTGTTTCTTTTTCACGGTCTCCCGGGTACCCGTCTTTCATGGGGATGGCTGCCCGGTAATCCTTTCCCTGAGGATTTGCGTATTATTGCGCCGGACAGGCCGGGTTATGGTCAATCGGATGCAAAGCCGGGACGTACGCTGCTGGATTTGTCTGATGACATCAGGGCGTTGGCGGATGCACTGGGCATCCGGAATTTTGCAGTAGTTGGTGTATCGGGAGGTGGTCCCGGCGCACTGGCCTGTGCCTGGAAAATGCCAGATCGTATTCATGCATTAAGTATCGTGGCCAGTGCAGCACCGACAAATGTGCCCGGTGTTTTCGCAGGAATGAGTAAAACAAACCGCTTTTTTATGAAGCTGGCATGGTATGCGCCCTGGTTATCCAGTATAAATATCCGCTTACTGGGCATGGTCATACGACGTAACCCTGAGCGTTATATAAATAGCATGAAATTTAAGGTTCATGCAGCTGACCAAACCTTGTTGAAACGTGCAGACATCAAGGAGATGCTTGTTAAAGATTTTGCAGAGGCGTTAGGCAATGGCTCACAGGGAATGATAGACGATATGTCTGCCAACCACGGTCATCCATGGAGAATTCCACTCGATCAGATCAAGGCAAGGGTGCATTTCTGGTATTGTGAATATGATCATAGTGTTCCGGTTTCAATGGGAAACTATCTCAACAGTATGCTGCCAAATAGTGAACTGACCGTAGTACCCGGCGCTGGTCATTTGTGGGTACTTGTTCATTTACATGAAATACTGGATGACATTAAGCAAACCATCCAAGAGAATCAACAAAAAGGGACGTAGCGAATATTTTTTGACCAGACATCACCGTTCCGCACCACGCCCAATGAATCAGATAGCCAATAGCATATTCAAGTGGACAGACTCCTTTACGGTTAGCAGCAGATGAGAGGCAGATAAACTTATCAAATAAAGCAGGACAGAATTAAAAAGCGATACAGGTATCAGGGTTCGATCAATGCTACCAGGTGATTAAATACAAGCCCCTGCCCCTTTTTAATCCTCGGTATTGAAAAATATCAATGCCGGAAATCCTGTTCACAGGCAAATTTGCTTCATACGTCATTGCTGATACACGGGTTGATATCGAACGAAAGTATGGAGGTTGTATGCGAAATCCAGTGGTTCTGATCTGGGCACTCACAGCGCCGGTGTCCGTATCCGCACATAGCGGTGCGCATGATGGCATGGGGCTGGTCGACGGCATTGCGCACATGCCGGGCGGGCACATCGCACCGCTGGTCGCGCTGTTTGCCGTACTTCTTGCGAGCAGAGGGATTCGCAAGCGCCGCGACGCCCGTGCATCCCGGCGTGACCGCAGCGAACGCAATGAGGGACGATCATGATATTCAAACAGTTCTACGAGCCCAGCCTGGGACACGCATCCTACTTGATCGGCTCCGAAGAAACGGGTGAGGCGCTGGTGCTCGACGTGCGCCGGGACGTGGACGACTACTACGATTACGCACGCAATCAGGACCTGCGCATCGCCTACGCGGCGGACACGCACCAGCACAACGACTACCTCACCGGCATCACGCAACTGCAGCAGAAAGGACCGCTGGAGCTGTTGTCCGGCGCCCGCGCCGAGCTGGGCTACGAATCGCGGCCGCTGGAAGACGGCGAACGCATGACCATGGGCGAGATCGAGTTCGAAACCATGCACACGCCCGGCCACACACCGGAGCATATCAGTCTGCTGGTGCGCGACAAGGACCGCGGCGACGATCCATTGATGCTGCTTTCCGGCGGTGCACTACTGGTGGCCGATGTCGCGCGCCCCGACCTGCTCGGCGACGAGGCCGAAAAACGCAGGAACGCAAAGGCCATGTGCCGGACGCTGAAGGAAAAGATCCTGCCGCTGCCCGATCATGTAATGGTGTTTCCAACCCATGTCGCAGGTTCGCTGTGCGGCGGCAACATCGGCAGCATGCTGATGACGACCATCGGCTACGAACGCAGGCTCAACGACATGCTGATGGACATCAGCGACGAGGCGAACTTCGAGGATCGCTGCCTGGACATCGGGCCGCTGCCGACCGTGCCGCCGTACTGGCGCCGCATGCGCAAGCAGAACCAGGACGGGCCGGCGCTGCTGGGTGTGCTCACGGAGCCGCCCGCGTTGCAGCCGGACGAATTCGCGCTGCGTATGGAGGACGGCGCGCTGGTCGTGGATTGCCGTGCACCCGAAGCCTTTGCGGGCGCCCATATTCCCGATTCTCTCAATGTCGGGGTCGGGACATCTTTCCCGACCTGGGCCGGTTCAATCCTGCCGGAGGATGCGAGCATCCTGCTGGTCGTGGACGAGCCCGGGCAACTCACTGACATCTACTGGAAGCTGCTGCGCATCGGCTACCGCGAGCCGGGCGGCTGGCTCGCGGGCGGCATGCAGGCCTGGCGTACGTCGGCAAAGCCGCTCGCTTCGCTGCCGCAGTGGTCGCCAAAGGAGCTGGATGCGCATCGCCGTGACAGCAGCGACCTCTTTATCCTGGACGTGCGCCAGCCGGCCGAGTGGGCCGATGGCCATGTACCGGATGCACATCATATTTCCGGAGGCGAGCTGCCCTCGCAACTGGAAGATGTGCCGCAAGACAAAGCCGTTGCGGTCTACTGCGGCAGCGGTTATCGCTCATCGGTAGCGGCGAGCCTGCTTCGGCGAAATGGCCATCGCAAGGTCTACAACGTAATCGGGGGCTTTACTGCCTGGGAAGCGGAAAACCTGCCGGTGGAAGGACGTTGAGCCGCATCGCCAACGCGACAGACTAACCGGTTTGGATCAGAGTAGCTTATATGCTTTTGCGGGGATTCAAGTGGAATAATGACGG
>JASFVM010000168.1:0-6259 GCA_050049835.1 Gammaproteobacteria bacterium | reverse complement strand
CGAGCTCACGCCGGTCGGCGATCTGACGCACCTGCTGGAATCGCTGGTCATCAAGGTCTCTGACAAGCAGGTCCACGCCGATAAGTTGCTGTTCGATACCCTGAACGATTCAGTTGATCGTCTTGCTGTCATGCTGAAGAATGTAAAGGATCGTGCTCCGATCGAATCCGCCACTGAACTGGTCGCACAGCTCGAGGCCATGATCAAGGGCGAAGTACATGAGAAGCGTGCAGTAGAGCGCTTTGACCTCGAGCTGGAAGACCTTAGTCGTACAGCCGGGGACGATGAGGCAAAGAGGTCGGCTGAACAAAAAGATGAAAACGGTCAGCAGGCCACGGCGCCTGCAGGCCCCAATCTTGGGCGTCGTGTGACAGACAGACAGGAACGGCCGCAGTGGGGCGAGCGCGCGACGGATGTCAATTACCGTGATACCCAGGAACAAATTCGCGTACGCGCTGATTTGCTTAATGAGCTGGTAAATTCAGCTGGTGAGGTCAACATTTATCATGCCCGCATGGGCAAGCAGATAAATGATATCGGTTTTAACCTTAATGAGCTTGAATCAACGGTTGTGCGTCTCAAGCAGCAGCTGCGAAATCTTGAAATCGAGACAGAAATCCAGATTCGCTCATCGTTTGAAAAAGAGTCCGACCAGTATGACGATGACTTTGACCCGCTGGAAATGGACAAGTATTCAACCATCCAGCAACTGTCACGAAGCCTGGGTGAAACAGCCAGTGACGTGGAAAGTATCCGCGAGATCCTCAGTGAGATTGTGCGTGATTCTGAAACGCTGCTGATGCAGGAATCGCGTGTCAGCACGGAACTGCAGGAAGGGCTGATGCGTACACGCATGGTTCGCTTTGGCGGATTATCGACGCGTTTACGCAGAATTGTCCGACAGACATCGAGGGAGCTTGGCAAGGAAGTCGAACTGGAGGTCGATGGCGACACCAACGAACTGGACCGCACTATTCTTGACCGTATTATCGCGCCCCTTGAGCACATGCTGCGCAATGCGGTAGCGCACGGGATTGAGGCGCCGGACAAACGATTAGCTGCCGGCAAGCCGGAGACCGGGCGTATCAGTATCAAGGTGGACCGCCAGGGCGCTGATGTACTGTTGAAAGTCAAAGATGATGGTGCCGGCATCAATGCGGCCGCTATACGTGCGAAAGCGATAAAGCAGGGTCTGCTGGATGCCGATACTACCGTCAGCGACCGCGATGTTCTCCAGTTTATTCTGAAGGCAGGTTTCAGTACGGCTGAAACAGTTTCGCAAGTTGCCGGTCGAGGCGTAGGCATGGATGTTGTCGATGCCGAACTCAAACAACTGGGCGGTGTGCTGGAGATTGATACCACGCCGGGAAGAGGAACAGAGTTCACCATACGGCTACCGCTTACCCTGGCAATCAACCAGGCCCTGCTGGTCAGTGCAGGTGAGGATATATATGCCATTCCACTGGCAAGTATTGAAGGTGTTGTGCGTGTCACTGGTGCTGAATTGCAGAGGTTCTACAACAGTGATCAGCAAATGTACGAGTTCAACAACGTCGAGTACGAGCTGAAACACCTTGGTCAGCTGCTGACGGGACAAAGACCTGACTACAGCGAACAGTACGGTCTGTTCCCGGTGCTCCTGGCGCAGGTCGGCAACAGTCATTTTGCCCTGCATGTCGATGACCTGGTCGGACGACGTGAAATTGTGGTTAAACCGGTGGGGCACCAGATCGGCATGGTTAGAGGTATCGCCGGTGCGACCATCCTGGCCGACGGCCGTGTTGTTCTGATCCTCGAAATGTCAGCACTGGTTGTTGGCGAGAGCCTGTTCAAGGAGCCTGAACATGTCGAAATGGTCGACCAGGCAGAAGAAGCTGTTCCGGAGAAATTCGAAGAACGCACCATCATGGTTGTGGACGACTCCATTACCATTCGCAAGGTCACAGCACGTATGCTAGAACGCAACGGTATCCATGTGATACTGGCCAAGGATGGTATTGACGCCACCAACCAGTTGATCGATACCAAGCCTGATCTGATGTTGCTGGATATCGAAATGCCAAGAATGGACGGATTTGAACTGGCAACCTATATCAGAAACGATGAACGCCTGAAAGATCTTCCGATCATTATGATCACTTCCCGTACCGGTGAAAAACACAAGGAAAAAGCGATCGAAATCGGGGTCAACCAGTATCTTGGCAAGCCTTACCAGGAAGAGGAATTGCTCAGAAATATCAACGAGATTCTTGAAGCGTAAACGACATGCAATCGAACAACACGTTAATCAAAAGTATTATCCTGACTCTCAAGAACGAGCTGGTGGTCGTTCCCAATGCAGCGGTTGCTGAAATCATATCGGTACAGGATGTGCATCATGCGGAAGACTCACCGCGCTGGTTGCTGGGTAAGGCCAGATGGCGTGGCATTGAGCTTCCCGTCGTTTCCTACGAGGCGGCGGGGGGTGATGATGCCCAGGCCGTTAAAATCAATACGCAGGTTGCGGTCATGTATTCAGCAAGCGCGGATGAAGACAACACTTATCCATACATCGGTCTTGCGATGCATGGTGTCCCGCACGTCAGTACATTTTCCAGAGAACAGATCAGAATAGATGAAACTGCTACAGCTGAACACCCAATGGTTGCGCAGCGGGTGAGAATCAACGGTGCGGCCGCTGGCATTCTTGACCTGTTCGCCATTGAGGAAATGCTGCAACAGGCAGCCGTCTAGCCCATATCGCCCCATAGCGTCTGTATTGCCGCGATAAACGCGGGACCGGCCGTCTCTGTTCGCAGAACGCGGGGACCAAATTTAGCATTGTAATAGCCTGCATCACAGGATGCGCTGATCTCCTGTTCGGTGAGCCCGCCTTCCGGCCCGGCTATAATGCATACCGAAGCACTGTGTTTGCCAATATCATTGATACCGGCTGCTGCTGTCGGGTCGAGCACCAGTCTAGTGCCGGCAGTGACGCTGCTGATGGCATCCGCCAGTGTCATCGCCTGCCGGATCACGGGCAGGATGTTTCTGCCGCTCTGTTCGCAGGCGCTGATGGCAATCTGATGCCAGCGCTCAATCTTTTTACCGGTTTTGTCTTTTTTCAAACCGGTGGAACGTTCACAAAGTACCGGTATGATTTCAGTGACACCCAGTTCGGTCGCTTTCTGTATGGTTATGTCCATATGCTCGCCACGTGACACACCCTGTAGCAGGCAAATCTTTAGTCGCGATTCACGGTTAATATCACTAAAGCTGTTTATGATGACACGGGCTGACTTCGGATCAATATTGACCAGCGTGGCCGAAAACTCGCCGCCTTCACCGTTGAACAAGGTGACAGTTGAGTCGGGCTTGCACCTTAAAACACGTACCAGGTGATGTGACGCCCTGGTGGACAGGGTAACAGTCTCACCCGCTGCAAGCTTGCCCTCGTTATATATACGTGTAATGCGCAATGAAGGTGTTATGAATGAAGTCTGCGCCAGATTTCGAGCGTAGCCTGTGACTGGTTGAGCGTGTAAAAATGCAGCCCCGGCGCCCCTGATGACAGCAGGCGTGAACAAAGGCTGGTGACGACATCGACACCGAACGCGACAAGGCTGTCATTATCATCTTCATAGGCTTCAAGCTGTTTTCTGATCCAGCGTGGAATTTCCGCGCCGCAATTGTCCGAGAATCTGACCAGGCCCTTGAAATTGGTTATAGGCATGATACCGGGCACAACTGGAACATCCAGGTCTGCCTTGTCACAGTTTTCCATGAAGTTTGTGTAGGCATCTATATTATAGAAATACTGTGTAATCGCTGAATCAGCGCCGGCCTCTATCTTGCGTTTGAAATACTCGAAATCAGCCATGGGGGTTGCTGATTCAGGGTGATACTCGGGGTAGGCCGCCACTTCTATGTGGAAGTGATCGCCTGTTTCCTCGCGGATAAATTCGACCAGCTCGTTGGCGTGTTTGAAGTCATTTGCACCCGGGCCTTCATCCGGGATGTCACCCCTCAGTGTTACAAGGCGGGTGACGCCTCTGCGGATATAGTGGTCGAGTAAAGTCCTGATTTGTTCGCGGGAAGAGCCGACGCAGGATATATGCGGCGCAACGGAAACCCGACTCTCGCTGAGCTGATCTACTGTCTCAAGGGTGCGGTCACGGTTGGAACCGCCGGCACCGAAAGTAACCGAGTAAAAGGCAGGGTCCAGGTGTTCATCCAGTTCCTTGCGTGTATTCAGGAGTTTCTCCATCCCCGCTTCGGTGTTGGGTGGGAAAAACTCGCAACTGAAAATCTTGCTGGCATCCGTCGTGACGTTCATGGTTAACCAAGGTTCAAGCTGATAAAACAGGGTGCTGTACTAACAGCACCCTGAACGGGGATTAATAACGGTAGTGATCAGGTTTGTAGGGGCCTTCTACCGGCACATTGATGTAGTCTGCCTGTTCCCTGGACAGTTCGGTCAGATTGGCGCCGATCTTCTGCAGGTGCAGTCGGGCTACTTTTTCATCAAGGACCTTTGGCAATACGTAAACCTTGTTTTCGTATTTGTCAGCTTGAGTGAAAAATTCAATTTGTGCCATGACCTGGTTGGTAAATGAGGCGGACATTACAAAACTCGGGTGTCCTGTGGCGCAGCCAAGGTTAACCAGGCGACCTTTTGCAAGAATAATGATGCGCTTGCCATCAGGGAAAATGACATGGTCGACCTGCGGCTTGATTTCTTCCCATTCGTATTTTTCCAGTGAGGCAATATCGATTTCAGAATCGAAATGTCCAATGTTGCACACAATCGCTTCATCTTTCATCGTGGCCATGTGGTCATGATTAATGACGTTCACGTTACCGGTGGTGGTAACAAAAATATCGCCCAGCCTTGCCGCATCATCCATGTTAACCACACGATAGCCTTCCATTGCAGCCTGCAGTGCGCAAATCGGATCGATTTCAGTCACCCAGACAGTTGCTCCCATGCCGCGGAATGCCTGTGCGCAACCCTTGCCGACATCGCCATAGCCAAGCACAACACAGACTTTCCCTGCGACCATGACATCAGTCGCACGCTTGATGCCATCTAGCAATGATTCACGGCAACCGTAGAGGTTGTCGAATTTTGATTTGGTAACGGAGTCATTGACATTCATCGCCGGAAACATCAGTTCACCGGACTTTTGCATCTGGTACAAACGGTGAACACCCGTGGTGGTTTCCTCGGTAACACCTTTGACGTTTTCAGCAATCCTGGTCCATTTGCTGGAGCCTTCGGTGATCGTGCGTTTCAGCAGGCTGATGATGGCTTTCCATTCTTCATTATCATTGTCCTTCGCATCCGGCACCTTGCCGGTTTTTTCATACTCTGCACCCTTATGTACTAGCAGAGTCGCATCACCGCCATCATCCAGGATCATGTTGGGTTCGCCGCCATCGGGCCATGTCAGCGCCTGTTCGGTGCACCACCAGTACTCTTCGATAGTCTCGCCTTTCCATGCGAACACGGGAATGCCTTGCGCGGCGATGGCTGCGGCTGCCTGGTCTTGCGTGGAAAAGATATTGCAGGATGCCCAGCGGACTTCTGCGCCAAGTGCAACAAGCGTTTCAATCAACACTGCAGTCTGGATGGTCATGTGCAGGCTGCCTGTGATACGGGCACCCTTGAGTGGCTGTTCCTTGCCGTATTCTTCACGTAAGGCCATCAAGCCGGGCATTTCTGTTTCGGCAATGGATATTTCCTTGCGGCCCCATTCGGCCAGGGAAAGGTCTGCAACCTTATAATCGGAAAAGTCTTTTTCAACAACAGCGTTCATCTCTCATCTCCTAATCAGTATTAAGAAATGAGCGCCGTTGTTAATTTCTGAGCCTGACGAGTACGTGTATAAACGCCTCGCTGCAGCGCCCCTCAGAACGGAATGAATCCGATTATAGACCAGTCAGCTCCTGTTTTACAGGGTCTGAAGCGGGTTATAACCCGGCCGCATCTTTCAACGAGGCCGCCTTGTCTGTGTTTTCCCAGGTAAAAGCGGGTTCTTCACGTCCGAAATGTCCATAAGCGGCAGTCGCCTGGTAAATCGGTCGCAACAGATCAAGCATCTGGATCAATCCCTTGGGCTTGAGATCAAAATGAGCACGCACAAGTTCAATTATTCGGTCATCATCGATCTTGCCGGTGCCGAAGGTTTGTACCGAGATAGAGGTAGGTTCAGCGACGCCAATCGCGTATGACACCTGTATTTCGCACCTGTCAGCGAGACCGGCTGCAACGATGTTT
>JASFVM010000166.1:0-6299 GCA_050049835.1 Gammaproteobacteria bacterium | reverse complement strand
TTGTGGGATTCTTTTCCCAATATTAATTGCCATACGTGTTTTGTTGTTTTCTTCATGGTGAGCACACCTGGCAAAAAAAATGAAAAATGAGGAGGATGAGGACATGTTTATACAACTGGTTAAACAGTTCTTGAATAACACCGTTGTTATTACATCGGGCGCGGCTACTCTGTTGGTATTGGGTCTTGTAGAAGTTCAGGCGGCCAAGCCAATACCCGATCCACTAACCTGCACGATTTCACCGGCTGACGGAGCAACGGCAGTTGGCCAGGCCATTAGGTTTTCGGCCAATACACAAGATGGCCAGGGCGGCACAACATATAACTGGGATTTCTCTGATGGCTCTGGGGTCCCTGATTCATCGACCAAAAAGAATGTATGGGTTACCTATGGCGCAGAGGGAACTTTTACAGTGCTTCTGGCCGTTTCTGATAGTACAGGACCTGCCAGTTGCGAGACTTCTGTAACCGTGGGTGACGGTGGCGGTGGCAACAACCCGCCGATCGCGAATGACGATGCCTACTCGACCGATCAGGACATCCCGTTAAGCATTGCAGCACCGGGTGTGCTCAGTAATGACACCGATGCCGACAATGATACGGTAACGGTTGATTCATACGATGATACATCTACTGCTGGTGGATCAGTTACCATGCTGACTGATGGTTCCTTCGATTATACCCCGCCGTCAGGATATACCGGTGATGACACCTTTACCTATGTCGCCACCGATGGTACCGATACTTCGGAAGCTGCGACGGTCACGATTACCGTGAATGCCGTCGGTACCGGTTTCACAGCTCGCGGCGATACCTATGCGACCCCGATCGGCAAGCAGCTGGATGTCGTTGCTTCACGGGTTTCAGGCGTACTTTACAATGATTTTGGTGGAACCCCTCCCCTGACAGCGGTTAACGTAGATACAACCGGTACGCAGGGTATTGTGAATGTGAACGCGGACGGCTCATTTGACTATACGCCGCCAGCTGGTGCCGTCGATAACCAGGTTGATACATTTACCTACCAGGCTCAGGATGCTGACGGCAATTTATCCAATGTTGCTATTGTTTCGGTTCAGATCCTTTCTGATCAGCCGGACTTCAAAATGACCATGAATTACGAGCTGGGTATGCACTGCACCGGTTTCGAATTCGCGTATTGCTGTGTACTGCCCCCTTATAACTCCATCGTGGCACAGATTACCAGGCCACAGACTATTACTACACCGCCGGGAGATAATCCTTCCAATCAGGCAGCAGCTTTCCCGCGGTTACTGGACGCAACAGACGACCCCGCTACAAAGGATGGTCTGGGTCGCGAAACGGTTCTGCGCGATCTTGAACTGGATAGTGCAGGTAACTTCAAGCGCTACCAGGTGAAGTACTATCATGACGCACAACCGCGTGTTGAAGGTCAGGGTAAGCCACAGATTGATACCCTGATCAGTGATGTTGAAGGCAACTCGCTTCTTTATCATGGCACTCGTGCAGATTCTGCAGCGATTGGCACAGATGGCCAGCTGATATATGGCAGTTATGCTGATGGCCTGGCTGGTGCTGTGGCCTATGGCGTGTGGCAGGGTGATGGCGATTTCGATGACCCAACTGACAATTACGCCAATGCCTGGCTGAACCATTTTTACATCTACGCAGACCTTGAAGGCAGCAACCCGGGTGAATCCAGCCAGGAAAGCGACAAGATTCGTCTTGGTGTTGAAAACATGGTTGAGTATCCTAAAAATGTGGGCGCCTCGTTGCAGCCTATGGGCCCTGAAGGCAACGTCAGTGGCTTTGACAATGTGCTGACTTTCTCCACCGATACCGGCACCGTGGTCTTTACCCAGATGAAGGTGCTGGAAAATCTGCCGGTCATGTTGACTTCACCGCGTATGTGGGAGGCCCTTGGTCTGCCGCTGACACCGTTCGAAGACAGCATCAGCTTCTTCGCTGATCCGGGTGCCGTGGACGAGGACACCATTCGTCCCTATGTCGCCATGAAGGCAGCCTTGCACGAGTATCCATCAGGTAATGCAGTGGTCGGCAGCAACGGCCAGCCTGTCATCGGCTTCGGCACGGCGCCAATTGATATCCCCAACTGTGAGCGTTGTCACTCAGCACCGGCCTTCCAGTCTGACGGTGTTACACCGAACGTGAACAGCCCGAGTTACCAGAAGCGTGCCGGAGGTCCCGATCCCTGGGGCGACCCATGGGCCACCGGTCATGATCTTGAAGGGATCACCGATGTCGAGTACCAGTTCTGGTATGCCTATTACGGTCTTACACCGGAAGACAGTGACTGGTACCCACGGCTCAAGGCGGCAGCCATTAACATGATGGCATTGCACGATGATGAAAATGGTACCGGCTTTACCGCTAACTACCCCGGTAAAGACGAGAATAATGTGCTTCCACAGAACACCCGTCTTGGTTTCGAGAGTGTGATTTGTCAGAAGTGCCATGCTGATAATGTCATCGCCGTCGTCAAGTCTGGCTGTAAAGTTGACCCGTCGTCAACGGTGCTTTGTCCCGACGATACCGGTCCGGGTACACGCAAGATCATTCAGCCTATTACCGAGGCGATTCACTGGAACCACCGTGGTACGGATGAGGGTGGACCGATTATGTTCTCCGATGCCCTTGGTCGTGATGGTGGTTGTCAGGGTTGTCATCCGGCCCACCGTTCTGACGGTGTAACTGATGGCTACCCGATTACACTGGATGGTGACAACTTCCAGGCCAATAGCGATAACCGCCTGGCACTCGGTGGTTGTTTCGTCGGCCGTGACGTGCACTCCAATCCAATGAAAGACGTCGACGGCGCCGAGACAAAAGAGTATCTGAATGCGGTTGGCTCCTGGTTACAGGCCAATGTATCGCGCAACCAGGCTGGTCTAGCCGGCAGTGATGCAGATGATCGTGGTATCTGGTGTACCAACTGTCACAACCAGTTGGGCCAGGAAATATGGAAGGCCGAAAATATGATCGACCTTATCAATGGCGTACCAGGGAAGCAGAGTGATCTTGTCACTGATGCGGTAAATATACGCGCACTGCCGACGCTGGCTGATATCGCTGCCGCTATCGGGGTCAGCGAAGCGCAGGCGATCGCCTGGCTTGATCCAACCGACAGCAATGGTCTGGGCGACTTCACACATGCCATCTGGAACCCGGATGTCAGTGCGAATCCGGATGCCAACGTGGCAACGATTGAAGTCAGCGCCAGTGATACCGGTTGCGGACCACGCTTCCCGTTCCTGGTACCACGATTCGGTGTCTATGCCTGCCTTGATTTCGATGGCGATCCCGGTGGCGCAGTACCGGGTGCCGGTGACCCGAGTGTGCGTATCCTCGATTTCTGCACCACACCGGATTGTGTCGCAGTCGCTCAGGCAACGCTGGACGCCGAGGGTAACGGCAGTATTGCGGCACCGGTACCGTTTGATGCCGCCACCGACGGCCGAGATCACTGGCTGTCACCGGGTGAGCCACACTGCGCAGACTGCCATGCTGCGCCGTTCACCGAACAGAGTGGCAATATCAATGCCTTCCCGCCGTTTAACTATCCACGCAAGGCCAGTTTGATGCGCTACTCACGTGGTCATCAGGACCTGACCTGTCAGTCCTGTCATGAGTCGATCCATGGTCTCTATCCGGTGACCCCGACCATTGACAGCACGAGTTATGCACAGGCAGCGGCGCTGAATCCGGATGGTTCGCACGGTCCTCTGAAGTGTGCTGCTTGCCACGAGGTCGATCCAGGCACCGGTATTCCAACATGGGTGGATGACCTTGAGTATAAGGGACAGACTGTCGACAACTATGAAGACGCTGTTGCCTGGGCACATACGTTTACCGACAACGCCAGCGTGCTGCAGGAGGGTGGTGCATGCATGAACTGTCATAACGACAAGAGCAGAAAGATAGACGCAAAAGAATCAAGCTGGCTGAAACATGCACTCCTTGGCCGTACCTCGCGTCGACTGATGGACAAGGCCGAGATAGAAGCACTCGGCGCCGTTGCCGGTGGCGGTGAAGGTGAAAACCCGCTGGAAACGGTATGCACAGGTTGCCACGGCGATGAAAGTGACGAAGTGTCCTGTAACGATAATGAGTGGAAAAGTCATCTGATCCAGGGCAGGGTTGCTGCACAAGTCTGGTCCAAAGTATCGATGGACCTCACCAACAGCACCTGCGGCTGGTAATAAACAGCAGTCGTGTTCCCTGTGCTGGGTGATTGATTAAATGGAGGGAAAGCCAGCTTTCCCTCCATTCTTTTGTCTCCATCAGACAAGAGCGGGACAGGCATGCTAGGTGTGCGACGCTTTAGATACTTCGAACAACAGTTACAGCTTTGACCGGGAACTCCAATGCAGCATCATTCAGTATTCAAACTTGTTACCATCCTGATTTTGTCTCTCACGCTATCAGCTGGTTGTGGTGATGATAAGCCGGCTGAGAAACACAGTAACGCTACCGTTGAGAAAGCGACTGAGCCAGGTGTGATTGCCCGTGTTGGCGATGAGGTCATTACCTTCGGCGAGATCAATGTTATGTTGAACAGTGCCGCTGTCGTCGGGCTTTCCATACCTGCACTGGGTACGCCGGAGCGTGATACCGCACGTATCACCTTGCTGGACAAAATCATTGACGCCAATCTGATCTATCTGGATGCACTCGGAAAAGGCGTTGATCGTGAGCCAGAGTACCAGCGTGACCTGCAACGTGTCACCAACGGTATGCTGGCCGAGCTGTACCTTGATAACCTGCTCGGTGATGTCTCGGTCAGTGACAAGGAGATCGAGGATTTCTTTAACAACTCGGTTGTGCCCGGTACTGAATTTACTGCCGAGGCACGCATGCAGATCGAATCGGTATTACGCAAGCAAAAGATCGAAGCACGGCGGAAGCAGCAGCGTGCACAGTTGCGTGAGGGCGTAGACATCAAGATATACGAGAATAATTTCCAGCTGGCAGGCGACGAAGGGCGTGCTGATGACGCAGCTGTCGCTGAAGTTGACGAAGAAAAGATTAGCTGGGGTGAAGTCAAGGGTATGCTCATTGCGGTGGGTACCGGAGCAACTGCGCTGGATCCGCTTGCCATGGAAATGGATGCGCGCCTGAAGGCCCTGCAGCGTGAAATCGATACGCGCCTGATGGCGCAGAAAGCAAGCAAAGCAGGGCTGAATCAGGACCCCGTTTATCAGGCGCGCCTGAATGAATACAGAAAGACGCGACTCATTAATATCCACCGCGCCAATCTAGTAAAACAGATGGCGCCAACCGATACCGAGCTGGAACAGTTTTTCCAGGCCAACAGGCAACTGATAACCATACCGGAATTCCGCAAGGTTCAGATGGTGGTGCTGGCAACCGGGGATGAAGCCAGCGACCTCAAGCGCAGAATCGAGGCGGGTGAGTTGACCATGTACGAGGCGGCATCGAGACACTCAATCGCACCGGCTGCGAAGAAGGATCTCGGTGAAATTGGTTGGGTGCAGAAAGACAGAGTGCTCCCCGCACTGCAGGAAGTTGTCTTTTCTCTCGGGCCGGGTGAGATCGGAGGCCCGGTTCAGGTTGGAGAAGAGTGGCACTTGATGGCTGTGCAGGATGTGCGCGATGCACAGCGTGAGAGCCTGGACGATGTGGCAACCCGGAAGGAAGCCCGGCGTAAATACATTCATGCCAAACTGGATGAATACACGGTAAACCTGAGAAAAAATGATTTTAAGGTCGAGGTTTACGAGGACAGGATCGTACAACTGGCCCAGCAAGAAGCTGATATGGTCGGGCAGCTCGCCGAAAAAGCACAGGAGCCGGGATCGGTAACCGAGCAACGGGTAGAGGAGTTGCAGAAACTGCTGAATCCCTGAATAAAATCATCTTTCAGAGACGGGCCCAGGTTGCATGGAATTTGGTGATGTACAGCAAGTCTTAACCAGTCAAGGTCATATGAATACATAACGGGATAATTCAATAGTTACTACTCTCATTAATGCCCGCTTGTTCAAGTTATATCGTTCACACAGTAGTTTGCATGTTATTGTCCTTACATTTTGGCACAGCGGAAAGCCTTCCGTAATGCTACACGATCCAACGACAACAGGATGCTGATGTATTCCATCGTTAAAGACATGACGGATGAAGAGCTGGAAGTGGTAGCGAACTACATCGCCACCCTGCACTGAACAGTCTCAGGTATATAAAGTATAAAAAAGGACGGCTAAGCCGTCTTTTTTTGTGCGCTATAACTTTTATCGCATCCAGATAACGAATACTCAAAGCCTGTCATCTCGACCGAAC
>JASFVM010000165.1:0-6327 GCA_050049835.1 Gammaproteobacteria bacterium | reverse complement strand
CTTTCGATTCACCACCCTGCTGCTCCGCCATGACCTTCGTCAGCGCCGCCGTCAGCGTCGTCTTGCCATGGTCAACGTGACCGATTGTGCCCACGTTTACGTGGGGTTTCGTTCTCTCAAATTTTTCTTTTGACACGGATGATTACCTCGTAAAACTAGTTATTCTGTTGTCAGGCAGTCTTGCTGTTCATAACTGCATCCGCAATCGCTTGCGGCGCTTCTGCATATTTCTTGAATTCCATGGAATATGTTGCCCGGCCCTGGGTTGCAGAACGCAAAGCCGTTGAATATCCAAACATCTCGGACAGCGGCACATCGGCACGAATAATCTTGCCGGATGGTGCGTCCTCCATACCACTGACGATGCCACGTCTCCTGTTGAGGTCTCCCATGACATCACCCATGTATTCTTCCGGGGTCACGACCTCGACCTTCATGATCGGCTCCAGAATTGCCGGGGCCGCCTTGAGCGCCCCCTCTTTGAAGCCCATCGAGCCGGCAATCTTGAATGCCATCTCGCTTGAGTCGACATCATGATAAGAACCATCATATAAAGTCACTTTGACGTCTTCTATCGGATAGCCCGCAAGCACGCCGTTTTGCATCTGCTCCTGGACGCCTTTATCGACAGCCGGGATATATTCTTTGGGCACTGAACCGCCAACGATTTCATTGACGAATTCGTAGCCTTCGCCAGGCTCCTGGGGCTCGATACGCAGGTAAACGTGGCCATACTGACCACGACCGCCCGACTGACGCACGAACTTGGACTCCTGCTCCACCGCTTTGCGCAACGACTCACGATACGCAACCTGGGGATTACCTACGTTCGCCTCAACACTGAATTCACGTCGCAGGCGATCAACAATGATCTCAAGGTGCAATTCACCCATCCCCGAGATGATTGTCTGCCCTGATTCCTCATCGGTTCTGACACGGAACGACGGGTCTTCCTGCGCCAGCTTGCTCAGCGCAATACCCATTTTTTCCTGGTCAGCCTTGGTCTTGGGCTCTACCGCAACAGAAATGACCGGCTCCGGGAATTCCATGCGCTCCAGCGTAATCTGGTGACTCGGGTCACACAGGGTGTCGCCGGTGGTGACGTCTTTCAAGCCAATTGCAGCGGCGATGTCGCCAGCCCGCACTTCCTTGATTTCTACGCGGCTGTTCGAGTGCATCTGCACAATGCGCCCAATCCGCTCTTTCTTTCCCTTGACCGGGTTAAAAACCGTATCGCCCGAGTTCAACACACCCGAGTAAACACGGAAAAAGGTCAGGTTACCCACAAACGGATCCGTCGCAATCTTGAAACCCAGTGCTGCAAACGGCTCATCATCTGATGAAGGCCGGGTTGCTGTCGAGCCATCCTGCAGCTGACCCTGGATCGCCGGCACATCAATCGGTGAAGGCATGTACTCGATGACAGCGTCCAGTACAGCCTGCACACCCTTGTTCTTGAATGCCGTGCCGCAAAACGCCGGAACAATTTCATTGGCAAGCGTACGGATACGAATACCCTTCTTGATCTCTTCAGCGTCGAGTTCACCCTGCTCGAGATACTTGTCCATCAGCTCTTCACTGGCTTCGGCAGCAGCCTCGATCATCTGCTCACGCAGTTTGCTGCACTGCTCCAGCAGATCAGCGGGGATATCCCGCTCATCGAAAGTCGCACCCATGTCAGCCTGGTTCCAGTAAATCGCTTTCATGCGAATCAGGTCGACGACACCTTCAAAGGTTTCCTCAGCACCAATGGCCACCTGCATGGGTATCGGGTTCGAGCCAAGACGTGTTTTTATCTGCTCAACCACGCGCATAAAATCAGCACCCGCACGGTCCATTTTGTTCACGAATGCCATGCGCGGCACATGGTATTTGTTAGCCTGACGCCACACCGTTTCGGATTGCGGCTCAACGCCACCGACAGCACAGAACACAGCCACTGCACCATCAAGCACACGTAGCGAGCGTTCGACTTCAATAGTAAAGTCAACGTGACCCGGGGTATCAATAATATTGATACGGTGTTCCGGATATTGCTGTTCCATGCCTCTCCAGAAACAGGTGGTTGCAGCAGAAGTAATGGTGATACCTCGCTCCTGCTCCTGTTCCATCCAGTCCATGGTAGCAGCACCATCATGCACTTCACCTATCTTGTGTGAAATGCCCGTATAAAACAGGACGCGTTCAGTGGTGGTCGTTTTACCCGCATCAATGTGCGCCATGATGCCAATATTGCGATAACGTTCTATAGGTGTTTTGCGCGCCACTGATGTACTCGCGTTATACTGCTAAATCTGCTACCAACGGAAGTGCGCGAAGGCCTTGTTGGCTTCAGCCATACGGTGAGTATCTTCACGTTTTTTAACAGCACTGCCACGATTCTCTGATGCATCCATCAATTCACCGGCGAGCTTCAACTGCATGGATTTTTCACCACGCTTGCGTGCTGCATCGATAATCCAGCGCATCGCCAGGGTAACACGACGGTCTGCGCGCACTTCGACAGGCACCTGATAGGTTGCACCACCAACACGGCGCGATTTAACCTCAACCATCGGGCTGACGTTTTCCAGCGCCTGATCAAGCACTTCGAGGGATTCACCCTTGCCTCTCTGGGTGATGTTATCCAGGGCGTTATACATGATTGACTCGGCAGTGGATTTCTTGCCACTTTGCATGATCATGTTCACGAACTTGGTAATCTGGGTGCTGCCGAATTTCGGATCAGGCAGAATTTCGCGTTTCGGTACTTCTCTTCTTCTGGACATAGTAATCTACCTCTTAACCCTTAGGCCTCTTAACGCCGTACTTGGAGCGGCCCTGTTTACGATTATCGACGCCCTGGGTGTCCAGTGACCCGCGAACAACGTGATAGCGAACACCAGGCAAGTCCTTGACACGACCACCGCGGATTAATACGACTGAGTGCTCCTGCAGGTTGTGGCCTTCACCACCGATATAACTACTCACTTCGAAGCCGTTGGTCAGGCGCACACGCGCAACTTTGCGCATTGCAGAGTTAGGTTTTTTAGGTGTAGTGGTATATACGCGCGTACAGACGCCCCGTTTTTGCGGCGATGCCTCGAGTGCAGGTACATTACTTTTGGCGCGCTTGCTCTTGCGAGGCTTGCGTACCAACTGGTTAACTGTTGTCATCTGACATTATCTCCAAACCCGTATCAGACGGGCACTTGGGCGTTTTCCCATAGCTCAAAATAAACAGCAGGCCCAAAAGGCCTGCCCAAAAGAGGCGCAATTCTATGCCCAGCTTCCCGCCCTGTCAAGCAGTGGGCCGGCCCTGCGCCAAATACAAGTAACCGCCCTGCGTGTATCGTGCAGGGCGGCTTTGCAGCGATCAACTACCTCATCATGCGTCTTGCTGAGCCTGTGTCTCCGATGGCTCAGTTGTATCCGCTTCGGAGCCGGCTTCTTCTGTCGCTCGCTCCGCGGCAGCCATTTCCTCTTCAGTATGGAACGCTTCTTCCAATGCTGCAGTACGGCGACGACGACGGTCTTCGTGGAACGCGAGGCCGGTGCCGGCAGGAATGAGTCGTCCGACGATGACGTTTTCCTTGAGTCCGCGCAGACTGTCGCTACTGCCGCGCACGGCTGCTTCTGTCAGTACACGCGTCGTTTCCTGGAAGGACGCAGCCGAAATAAACGATTCGGTGACCAGTGATCCCTTGGTGATACCGAGCAGGATTTGCTCATAAATCGAGGGCGATTTACCCATCGCCACAAGCTTTTCGTTTTCCTCGACAACACTGGAGCGCTCAACAATTTCACCCTTCAGATAGCTGGAATCAGTGCCGTCGATAATTTCAACCTTGCGCAGCATCTGGCGGATAACAACTTCGATGTGCTTGTCGTTGATCTTCACACCCTGCAGACGGTATACATCCTGAATCTCCTTGACCAGGTATTCGGACAATGCTTCGGTGCCGAGCAAACGCAGAATGTCATGCGGATTTAACTCGCCATCAGCAATGACTTCACCCTGCTCGACGTGCTCACCCTCGAACACATTGATGTGGCGCCATTTCGGAATCAGTGACTCGACGGTCTCGTTATTATCCCTGGTGATAATCAGACGCTGTTTACCCTTGGTCTCCTTACCGAAGCTGACCGTACCTGTTGTCTCGGCCATGATGGCAGATTCCTTCGGCTTGCGCGCTTCAAACAGGTCGGCAACACGCGGCAGACCACCGGTAATATCACGGGTTTTACTCGATTCCTGTGGAATACGCGCAACCACGTCACCGATAGTGACACTGCTGCCATCCTTGATGTTAATAATGGCGCCGGAAGGCAGGAAGTATCGCGCCGGAATTGCGGTACCGGCAATGCACAGCTCTTCGCCCTTGTCATCAACCAGCGTTATCAGTGGGCGCAGGTCCTTACCGGCGCTTGGACGCTGTTTCGGATCAATGACCACCACTGAAGACAGCCCGGTGATTTCATCCGTTTCTTTCTGAACGCTGACGCCTTCAGAGAAATCGGTGAATTTAACCTTACCCGCCACCTCGGTAATAATCGGGTGGGTATGCGGGTCCCAGGTTGCAACGATCTGGCCTGATTCAACCTTGCCTTCTTCAGCTGCCGAAATCACAGCACCATAAGGCACTTTGTAGCGTTCACGCTCACGGCCATGCTCATCAATGATACCCAGCTCGCCCGAACGTGATACCGCTACCAGGTTACCGTTTGCCTGCTCGACAACCTTGATGTGATGCAGACGCACTGTACCCTTGTTTTTCACCGCGATATTGCTGGCTGATGCAGCACGACTGGCAGCACCACCGATATGGAAGGTGCGCATGGTCAGCTGTGTACCAGGCTCACCGATCGACTGTGCCGCGATCACGCCGATTGCTTCCCCCTTGTTCACAATGTGACCACGTGCCAGATCACGGCCGTAGCACTTGGCACAGACACCGTGCGTGTTTTCACAGGTAATAACGGAACGGACCAGCATTTCGTCAACACTGAGCTTCTCGAGTTGCTCGACCCATTGCTCATCGAGGAAGGTTCCGGCGGGAATAACAACTTCATCAGTTCCAGCACGGGTAACATCGACTGCGGTAACACGACCAAGCACCAGTTCATCCAGCGGCATGACAACATCACCGCCTTCAATGATGGGTTGCATCAGCAGTCCGTTTTCTGTTCCACAGTCATCATTAACAACAACCAGATCCTGGGCCACATCGACAAGACGACGCGTCAGATAACCCGAGTTCGCTGTCTTTAATGCAGTATCAGCCAGACCCTTACGAGCGCCATGCGTCGAAATGAAGTACTGTAATACATTAAGTCCCTCGCGGAAGTTCGCCGTGATCGGTGTTTCGATAATAGAGCCGTCCGGTTTCGCCATAAGACCACGCATTCCGGCAAGCTGACGAATCTGAGCAGCAGAACCACGAGCGCCCGAGTCAGCCATGATAAAGATGTTATTGAATGAGGTCTGTCTTACCTTGTTACCTTCCGCATCTTCAACTTCCTCGGTACCGAGCTTGTCCATCATTGCCTTGGCGACAGCATCATTCGCGTGCGACCAGATATCCACCACCTTGTTGTAACGCTCGCCGTTTGTTACCAGTCCAGAAGTATACTGATCCTGGATCTCCTTAACTTCTGCTTCCGCAGCAGTGAGGATAGGCTCCTTTTCCCCGGGTATAACCATGTCATTAATAGCAATCGAAACACCGGCTTTCGTCGAGTAACGGAATCCGGTGTACATCAGCTGGTCGGCAAAAATAACGGTTTCCTTCAGTCCAACCTGGCGATAACACGCATTAATCAGACTGGAGATCGCCTTCTTGTTCAGGTCACGGTTGACCATCTCAAACGGCAGGCCTTCGGGCAGAATTTCTGACAGCAGCGCTCGACCAGCCGTTGTGTCAGCAATCACATAGCGCTCGACCGGATTACCGTCGTCATCGAAAACAACCTCGCGAACGCGTGCTTTACATTTTGCCTGTAGGTGTGCAGCACCACTCTCGCAAGCACGATGAACTTCATCGATATCGGCAAAGATCATACCCTCACCGGTTGCGTTTACGGATTCACGCGTCATGTAATACAGACCAAGCACGATATCCTGAGACGGCACAATGATCGGCTCACCTGAGGCAGGTGACAGGATATTGTTAGTCGACATCATCAGCGCACGTGTTTCCAGTTGCGCCTCGATTGAGAGGGGTACGTGTACTGCCATCTGGTCGCCATCGAAGTCAGCGTTGAATGCTGTACATACCAGCGGATGCAGCTGAATCGCCTTGCCTTCGATCAATACCGGTTCAAATGCCTGGATACCGAGACGGTGCA
>JASFVM010000164.1:0-6350 GCA_050049835.1 Gammaproteobacteria bacterium | reverse complement strand
CCGGCCGAACCGCTTGAATGACCCGAACTGGGACCCATACCGGGAGATTCAACGCATGCAGCGCGATATGGACCGGATGTTCAACGACGCATTCAACCGCTTTAACCACAGTCCGGATTTCCAGCATCTGTACCGCCAACAGGTTTTTTCACCTGATATTGATCTGAATGATGAAGGTGACCAGTACGTGGTGCTGGTTGATCTTCCTGGTGCCGAAGGAAGTGACATTTCTGTAAACCTTGAAGACCAGCACCTGACCATCACCGGAAAGCAGGACTACGAAAAGCAGGATATGGATTCTTACGGAAACAGGGTTTATCGTGAACGCAGGTCCGGAACATTCAAACGCAGTATCACGTTACCCGAACCTGTGAAACAAAGCGGTATGCAAACAAAGCTTGATAACGGTGTTTTGACAGTTACCATCCCCAAAGCGGGTTGATGGTATAAACATGGAAACAGACGCCACAGAGGCGCAGATCAGTACTATTCAAGCCTGCTTTCCTGCGCCTCTGTGATATAAGAAGTCCTAGTTACCGAGCAGTTTTTTCAGTTTATCTTCCGCTTTCTGTTTTTCCTCATCGAGGCGATCATCTGCCTGCTGTTCCAGATCAGCTTTTTTCTTGTCGATTTCCTGCCGTGCCCTGGCTTTTATTTCGGCAAGCTCCTGGTCCAGCCCCTGTCTCCGGATTTCTTTCTCCGCATGATCGATCAGCCTGTCCAGAAGTTGTCTGGAAATCTGCTCCGGCGTACCTTGTAAATCCTTGAGCACCAGCGCGGGAAGCTTGAGCTCATAGCTCTTGTCATTCAGTGGTGTAACCACGGCATGCAAGCTGGCATCCCTGAACTCAAAGCGCGCAATATCAAGCATGACTGGCGCACTGTCGCCAGCACCGCTCCGGGTATCAGCAGAAACATCGCCATCTCCGCCAGCACCGATGCCAAGATTGTCCTTGAGCACATTCAGACTGCCCTTACGTTCCGCATTGATTTCGTAAAATACTTCCGGTGCGATGATATTGATTGCATCAACCGCAATTTGTGCCTGGTCTGTTTTTTCAAGGTTGATATCAACTGTTATCTCGCCGAGAGAAAAGGCCAGTGGCGTCTTGAACCCATCCGGATTGGCAATGGTCAGGCCATTGATTGTGGCTGCACCCTCTGTCAGCCTGATTGCTACATTCTCAGCCCTGACTGAAGTTTTCACGGCATCGCTGCCATAATTCTCAATCGCCGCTTTCACAATCGCATCCAGGTTGCTGAACACATAATAAATGGCACCGGCGATCGCGATCACCACTATGACAATAATTGCAAATACAGTTTTCTTCATTCGAAATATTCCTGCCCGTTCAGTTAATTGGTTACGTTTGTATGGACCTGTGATGTTAATTCACTTTGATCTGCCTATGCGAGGGATCAGTCAGGTTTAACCGCCTGGCTGCCGCTACCCAGGAACATGATGGCAACTGCACCAAACAGGTAGAAGCCTTGAAGCTCCAGTCGCCAGCCACCATGATCGGTCAATGAAAAAATATCACCGGTGTGCATCAACAGCACCGCAAACACCATATTCACCACAATCAGCATCGCCCCGTAACGGCAATAGATACCAAGAATAATCATCAAGGGCGCAATAACCTCACCGACATACACACCATAGGCGAGTATGGATGGCAGCCCCGAATTGGCAAGTACGCCGCCTATATAATCGACTGTTCCCGGATTGGTGATTTTTTCCACACCATGGAACAGCGTCAGCACGCCCACCGTGAGGCGCAGAATGAGTTTTCCCAGTGCATCATTGTGTAACAGTGTGTTCATTCGATTCCTCCCGCTGGTGACCGTTCAAGATCTGAAGTTATGCATCCCGATGTTATTGTATTATATACAGTCGTTGCATCTCTTATCGTCTGTAAGTACACAATAGCATGTTTGAGTGGATAGCCCTTAATGAAACAGCGTTATGGTGGCTGGCCGCCCTGTCAGCCGCCAGTTTTGTGGGCACGATCGCACTGGTTCCGTTCCTGGTGATCAGGATTCCCGAAGATTACTTTGCCGCGACCAGGCGTCACCGCTGGGAGCCATGGGCACATCAGCACCCTGTGATACGCTGGAGCCTGCTGATTACCAAAAACATTGCCGGCTACATTTTCATTACCCTGGGTATTGCCATGCTGGTATTGCCCGGCCAGGGAACACTGACCATCATCATCGGCATCATGTTTATCAACTTCCCCGGCAAATACCGGCTCGAACGCTGGATCGTCACGCGTGGCCCTGTGCTGCATACCATCAACAGGCTGCGCCGGCGCGCAGGCCATGCACCTCTGATTACATGACAACACAGGACTGATCAGCGACCACTACCGATGGCAATAATTCTCGATACTTTACCTGCAAGCAGCAGCGCTGATTTCGTTCACGCCCTGAAATGCCAGCTGGAAAGCCTGCCCGCCGGCAGCCTGCCCCTGGAGCAGGGCACAAGCCAGGGCGGCTACGTCGATGACAGTGATATATCGGTCACCGTTATCCGCGTCAGCGAAAAAAACGGCCGGATCCAGGGAAAAATCGGGGTTTTCTTTACCGAAATCGTTGTCGGCTGTGGTTGCGGGGATGATCCGTTCCCGGTAAACGCCTATTGCGAGCTGCAGATCAGCCTTGATAAAAACACGGCAGAAATGGAATTCGAAGTCAGGCAGACATAAGCGGCCAGCGCAACCCGCATCCGCCGCGCTGTCAATGGCGCAAATCGCTGTTGTTTTATTTCACGGGGAATTATTTTCTTCAATTGTCGTCTCAGTACGGCATAAATCCTTAAGAACTAACGTATTGATTCTCCATTTGGTATATAATCCGCCCTCCTGATTTGAGCGTGATTCCGGATTGCCGTGAATACCTCACATCACAGGACTGGAATAGGCGTATCTGACTGGCAAAGCCAGCCTCCCTGTAGCGTGGTCCAGGAACGCCGATTGATTAATTTTGAACCGCATAGAGCAACCAGGACAATGACTGATTTAAGCAAATATAGAAACATAGGCATCTTCGCCCACGTGGATGCCGGTAAGACAACGACCACGGAACGTATTCTGAAACTGACCGGCAAGGTTCACAAAACCGGTGAGGTTCATGATGGCGAAGCCACAACCGACTTCATGGACCAGGAACGCGAACGCGGCATCACTATCCAGTCAGCTGCAACCAGCTGCCAGTGGGATGGCCATCGTTTGAATATCATCGATACCCCGGGACACGTCGACTTCACTATCGAGGTTTACCGCTCGCTGAAAGTACTTGATGGCGGTGTTGGCGTATTCTGTGGCTCCGGCGGCGTCGAGCCCCAGTCAGAAACCAACTGGCGCTATGCCAACGAATCAGAAGTTGCCCGCATCATTTTCGTCAACAAGCTCGACCGCATGGGCGCCGATTTCTACCGTGTCGTCAAACAGGTTGAAGATGTGCTGGGCGCCAATCCTCTGGTCATGGTTTTACCCATCGGCATCGAGGAAAACTTCACCGGCGTGGTCGACCTGCTCTCACGCCAGGCCTATGTATGGGACGATTCCGGTGATCCGGCCAGCTTCGAAGTCCAGGAACCGCCAGCCGATATGGCTGACGCCATCGAGGAATGGCGCGAAAAACTGATCGAGACTGCACTGGAGCAAGACGATGACCTGATGGAGCAATACCTTGAAGGCGAAGAGCCTTCGGTAGAAGACATCAGGAAGTGCATCCGCAAGGGCACAATCGCGCTCGACTTTTTCCCGACTTACTGCGGCTCTGCTTTCAAAAACAAGGGCATACAGCTGGTACTGGATGCCGTCGTCGATTATCTGCCTAACCCGGTCGAGGTTGAGCCACAGCCGGAAGTTGACCTTGAGGGTAATGAAACCGGCGAATTTGCAATTGTCGACCCGGACAAGCCGCTGCGTGCCCTGGCATTCAAGATCATGGATGACCGTTTTGGCGCCCTGACCTTTATCCGTATCTACTCGGGCAAGCTGGAAAAAGGCATGACCGTGTTGAATACCTTTACCGGCAAGACCGAACGCATCGGCCGTATCGTGGAAATGCACGCCGACTCCCGTGAAGAACTGGACAGCGCCCAGGCCGGCGATATCGTTGCTGTTATCGGCATGAAGAACGTGCAGACGGGCCATACCCTGTGCGATCCCAAGGCACCCGCAACCCTGGAGCCGATGGTATTCCCGGACCCTGTTATCTCGATCGCCGTTGCTCCTAATGACAAGGGGGCTTCGGAAAAAATGAGCATCGCTATCGGCAAAATGGTCGCCGAGGACCCCTCCTTCCGCGTCGAAACCGACGAGGATTCAGGCGAGACCATCCTCAAGGGCATGGGCGAGCTGCACCTTGATATCAAGATCGATATCCTCAAGCGCACCCACGGTGTTGATGTCGTCGTCGGTAAACCCCAGGTTGCATACCGCGAAACCATCACCCAGCGTGTTGAAGACAGCTACACCCACAAGAAACAGACCGGTGGTTCAGGCCAGTACGCCAAGATAGACTACACTATCGAGCCCGGCGAACCCGGCAGTGGCTACCAGTTTGAGTCTGTCGTCACAGGCGGTAACGTACCACGTGAATTCTGGCCGGCTGTGCAGAAAGGCTTTGAGGCCAGTATGGAGCGCGGTGTGCTTGCAGGCTTCCCCTGCCTTGATTTCAAGGTGACCCTGAGAGACGGCGCCTACCATCCGGTCGACTCGTCGGCGATCGCATACGAGCTGGCCGCCAAGGCCGCCTATCGCCAGACCATGCCTAATGCCGGCCCGCAATTAATGGAGCCGATCATGAAAGTGGACGTGTTCACGCCTGAAGACAACGTGGGTGACGTCATCGGCGACCTGAACCGCCGCCGTGGCATGATCAAATCGCAGGAACCCGGCCCTACCGGTGTACGCATCAAGGCAGAATGCCCGTTGAGTGAAATGTTCGGTTATATTGGTGACTTGCGGACGATGACATCCGGCCGCGGCCAGTTCTCCATGGAATTCCTGCACTACATGCCGTGTCCGAAGAATGTGGCTGAAGCAGTGATCCAGGAAACACTGGAGCGTGAAGGCAAGAAATAGCTACCCCGCGCAGCGATAAAGTAAAAAGGCCGGTTAATCCGGCCTTTTTACTGCTTCTCAAGATAGTCCTTGCTGCCGAACTCCTGCACCAGCCTTGTTATCAAGCCCTCAATGATTTGAAGGCATTGATCAACACCTTGCTGATCCTGCGCTTTACGGCATTGGTTCATGCCGGACAGTGCAACATTTATCGCAGCATGGTAGTTACCTCTTGCCGCAAAGCCCTGTACTTCGTCTCTGTAGGCAGTCATGTTCATATGTCATATACCCATCGTTCGTTGTCTGTATCTTTAAAACCGCTTCAGCTCGACACGATTCTGAAACACGCCATACTGTCAATTGTTCACAATGTTAACAGCAATGCTGCGCGACAGCTAAAACGTGGCAAACTATCATCATGGAATGCAGGATGAATAGCAACAGGACATCTAAAATGAAAATGCTGCGCATTGCTGTTGTGTCTATTCTTGTCACTGCTACAGGTTGCGCCACCGAACCAACGGAACCCGGGCCATCACAACCGAACATCATGATCTGCGATACACCGATCGGGGTTCCGGATATCCTGGCGCAACAGGCCTATATCCATGACAACCAGCTCTACGTGAAATACTGGCAGCCATCAGAGACTGTCTACACGGTCACAACACTACCTGATGCACGCGAGAATCCGGCTGTCGGATCATCCACCAGTCTCACCCTGCAGGAGACCATTGATATGTACAATGGTCTGCCCGTTGTACAACTGTCCGAAGCAGAACCCGTATCCTGGAAGGAAGAGGCAAAAGATGCTCAACAACTACCCATCGCCAGCATCTCCTTATGGCGCGAATTTCGTGATCGCATTCTGTCCACAGCGACACCCCAGCAAACTGACACAGGTATATTGATCGAGTTTCTTAAAGAGGAAGAGCTGGTTTTTTATTATGACAAGCGTGGTTTGCTGCAATCTGTACCGGTATATGAAAAACCCGTGGACCTGGATATAACCGAAAGCTCTAAATTCAGTGCATTATTAAGCGATGCGGCGTCGTTGCTCGGTGAGTATATTGCAGCCTCACAGGGCAGCGGCCCGGCGCTGCTGTTCAACACCGGTGATGGCTCTGATTTCGGCTATCCTTTCGTCTATGCAAACCAGGAAACCGGCCAGATTGTTTTTCTGCGCCGTGTACCCTGTGACACTGAATGCCCCGACCCTGCGGGCTCAAAACTGCCGGAAGCCGTTATGCATACGACGAAGAGTCACGTCGGCGG
>JASFVM010000163.1:0-6351 GCA_050049835.1 Gammaproteobacteria bacterium | reverse complement strand
TATGTTAATGGCTTCCCTGTCGATGCCTCCATTGCCCATAAAGAACCTGCATCTCTGATGCTGGCGATAGACCGCCTGGTCGAAGTCGAAGGCACCGTTATCAATAATGTCCTCGTCGCATCTGAAATCGAACAGGAAGACGGCGAGATAAAGATCGCGGCTCCAGTGACCGGTACTCCAACAACAAGCAGTTTTGATCTTGCCCCGGTTTCAACTGAACCACCCATTACAATCAAGATTGACACTTCAACAGAAATTGAAGACGAAATTGACGATATTGACTCAGCAGCGCTGCTCGGTAGTATGAACGATGGTGACTACATTGTTGTCGAGGGCTACGATGACGGCACTGGAGTTATCATTGCACGCAATGTCAAACGCAGGACTCCTGGTGACATCAAATTACAGGGTATTGTTACATCAGCGACCGGCACTGCCAGTTCTGGTGTAATTACCATCCTGGGTGTTGAGTTCCCTGTCGATACCAACACCGTTTTCGAAGACGAGAATGACATGCCGTATGCCGACCCGGATGATTTCTTCTCAGCCATTACACTCGGCAGCAGTATTGTGAAAATCAAGGATGAAGCTGACAATGGCTTTGGCGTGGCAGACGAGGTTGACCTGGAAAACTAATGCCGTTTCTTCCAGCACAGGGATGTGCACCTTATCACCTCGGCAGCTGATTGATCGCATGCACCAGCGTCTGGGTGCCACTCTGACCATGGCCGATAGCCTGCAATTCCCGGTATAAGCTGTTGGCCAGCTCCAGTCCCGGCAAGCTCAAACCCATTTGCTCGCATTCACTGAGCGCAATCCCCAAATCCTTGACGAAGTGATCGACCATGAAGCCCGGCGCATCATCGCCGTTGATGATCCGCGGCGCCAGGTTATCCAGTGTCCAGCAGCCGGCTGCACCTCTGGAGATAACCGCCACCAGCTTTTCCAGATCAACCCCGGCATGACCGGCGTAAACCAGCGCTTCGCAAACACCGATCATGGTGCCGGCCACTGCCAGCTGGTTGGCCATCTTGGTATGCTGGCCGTTGCCTGCTGCACCCATCCAGGCAACCGTTTTTGCCATACAGTCAAACAACGGGCGCACCGTATTCACTACGTCCTCTTCACCACCGGCCATGATCGACAGGGTTGCGTTTCTGGCACCCACATCACCGCCGGAGACCGGCGCATCCACAGCGTGTGCATTCATGGTTAATGCGTGTTCGGTGATTTCCTTTGCCAGAGACGGCGGTGTGGTACCCATATCGACAACAATGGCGTCCGCTTGCAGACCAGCGAATACACCCTGCTTACCAAAGTACACAGCGCGCACCTCGTCCGGCTTTCCCACCATGGTAAACACAATATCCGAGTGTGCAGTAACTTCTGCCGGTGTTGCATACCAGCTGGCGCCCTGCTCTACCAGAGTATCCGCCTTGCTGCGTGTACGGCTGGTCACATTCACCGGGTAGCCTGCAGCCATCAAGTGCCCGCACATCGGCGCACCCATGACACCGGTACCTATCCAGCCGACTGTCAGTTTGTTAACCATCTTGCTTGCCCTGTCAAATAATCACAGAAAAACTGGCGTTGAAAGATTAACTTATTTGGTAATATGCGTCGCCATGAAAAACGAACTGAAAGCCCTGTTATTTGATGTTGATGGCACTCTGGCAGACACTGAACGCGACGGTCACCGGGTAGCCTTCAATGCAGCTTTTGATGAATACGGCATTGGCTGGCACTGGGATGTCGACCTGTATGGCAAGCTGCTGGCGGTTACCGGCGGCAAGGAGCGGATGAAATTTTATGCCGCCGAATTCCTGCATAATCAGAACCTGCCGGATAACTTCGAACAACTGGTCCCCAGGCTGCACGAAGCAAAAACACGTCATTACACGCGGATGTTAGGTGACGGCGCGATACCGTTGCGCCCGGGCATCAAACGCTTGCTGAAAGAGGCGCGCAGCAGGGACCTGAACCTGGCAATAGCGACCACGACAACGCCCGAGAATGTCACCGCTCTGCTGGAGAACACCCTGGGCAGCGAATCACTCGGCTGGTTTGACGTGATAGCTGCAGGTGACATCGTTCCGGCGAAAAAACCGGCGAGCGATATTTATGATTTTGCACTCAGGGAAATGCAGCTCGCACCTGAGTCCTGCCTGGCATTCGAAGACTCACATAACGGTATCCTTGCTTCGATGGGCGCCGGTATACCGACCGTGATAACAGTGAACGGCTACACGCATGATCACGATTTCAGCGGCGCCCTGCTGGTGCTGGATAACATGGGCGAGCCCGACCAGCCTTTTACCGTATTACAGGGCGAAGCCAACAACCATACTTACGTGGATTGTGCATTACTTGATATGCTGCATGGTAATTAACACTTATTACCGAATTTTAATCATGCAGACCGCGTCCTTTGCCCGGCTCAGGATCAGACATTCAATGCCGGCGAATTATCCCGCGACATAACCTGAGACAAATATTTACTCTTGCAGAGGCGCAGGATTTGCCAGGAAATGGTAATAGAATACTATTATTTTATGGATTCATTTTTACAGCCTTGTGTACCCTGAGCCATCGGGAGAAACAGCACCTTCAATCTCATTCCGGGTAAGTACACCATGATTGCAACCAATGATTGAAATAGCACTGTTTCTTGCGACAGGTGCAATTGCCGGCCTCTCTGCCGGACTGCTTGGTATCGGCGGCGGTCTGATTATTGTGCCGATACTGTTCTTTATCTTCAACTATCAGAATGTTCCCACAGGACATGTGATGCACATGGCGCTGGCCACTTCACTCGCCACCATCGTCGTAACATCACTTTCTTCCGCCCGGGCACACCATAAACATGGTGCTGTGTTGTGGCCGACTGTCTTCAATCTGTCGCCGGGTATTCTGGCCGGTGCATGGCTGGGCGCCACTTTCGCCAGCTCACTCACCAGTGGAATACTGCGGCCGGTTTTCGGTCTGTTTGAACTGCTCGTCGCTGTCTATCTGCTGGTAAATTACCGGCCTGCGACACATTCAAGCTCGATATCCCGTATCAAAAGCATCAGCGGCGGCATCGCGATCGGCAGCATCTCGTCTATCGTCGGCATTGGCGGTGGTACGCTGACAGTACCGTTCCTGCTGTGGCATAACGTATCAATCAGGAATGCTGTTGCCAGTTCCGCGGCCTGCGGTTTCCCGATTGCCGTTGCCGGCACGGCTGCTTATATTGTCAGCGGCTGGAACACTGCAGGTTTGCCTGCCTTTACGCTGGGTTATGTCAGCCTGCCGGCTTTTGCCGTTATCATCATTACCAGCATAATTGCTGCACCGGCAGGCGCCGCCCTGGCACATAAACTGCCGGAAAAAACATTACGTTTTTTCTTTGCCCTGTTCCTGCTTGCGCTGGGCATCCGCATGCTGCTGTCCTAAAGGCTTTCAGCAAAAATCCAGTTCAGTCCTATACCGACAAAAACATAGTGGTTGTCTTCGAATAACGGACTGTCTTCATACTGCGCACCACCGAGATACTGGTAGCGTACCCAGGCAAAATAAATCAGGTTGTGTCTGCGCCAGCTGGCAATCAGATCGGTAAACAGTCCGCTATAACCGCCTGATGCACTGTATTGCGGACGAGTGAGGGTTTCGAATTGCGGTGCTACATCGTAGTAATAGCCGTGATACTTGTCCGTGGCGAAGCGCAAGCCGGCTGTATATTCATAAGCCCAGCCGGATTTGTGCTTGCGTTTTGATTCATATACCAGGCGCGGTTCAAACAGCCAGCCGGTATTGCGTGTCGAGCTGAAATCTGTCGCGACAGCAAGCCGCAAAGGCAGCTCCAGGCGGAATTCACGTGCACCACTGCTGCGTTGATCAAATATCACATCGAGTGATGGCCCCACCTGTAAAACCAGGTCAAGATCGGGCATACCTTCCCTTGCCGTGCTGTCAGCACTGTTAACCGGCACGCCCAGCCCGCCACTGAGACTGAACCTGACCTTGTTTGACTTGAACAGCTTGCTTTCGATACCCTGATCAATATCCAGGTACCTGGATTCGAGGCGTAAATAGGGAAACGGAATAATATAGCCTGCATCCTGTGATGATCCGGGATAAAGCGGCAAATCGATGGCAACGACACCGACGCCCATTTCCCAACGTGTATCCTGAGCGCCGGAACCAGCAGAATAGAGCACTGTCAGTAAAAGTAACGAGTAATAAATCAGCTTTTTCATATTGCACAGACGGAGGGGCATAATTATGAATTTACCAGAACTCAAGGTCACTGTGTTCAGTGATTATATATGCCCGTTCTGTTATGTAGGCCATCATCGCCTGATGCGCCTGCGTGATGATTACGATTTGAAAATAAACTGGCGCTTTATCGAGATCCATCCCGAAACTTCCGCTGAAGGCGAAGCGGTCACTTCCCTGAATTACCCATCCGAACAATGGAATCAGTTAATGCAGAATCTTGAAACTGTTGCAAGGGAAGAAGGTATTACAATGGCGGAACATAGCTTTACGACCAACTCAAAAGATGCACTGCTGCTGTCCGAAGCAGCAAAGACACAGGGCCGCGACAAGTTTTATGACTTGCATGAAAAATTGTTCAATGCTTTTTTTGTCGAGAGTAGAAATATCGGTGACAGAAATATCTTGCGCGAACTGGCCAGCGACAGCGGTATTGAAGAGGACATTATCGAGTCCGCATGGCGCGAAAAACAATATCAGCAGCGTATTTTAACCAACTACCATGAAGCCAGACGCCATGAAATACAGGCTGTACCCACGTTTATCTTCGGCCAACGCAAACTGACCGGTGTGGTAACGGAAGATATTATGCGCTCAGCAGCCAGCGATATGCTTGGATCGCAGTTTCAATAATATCCCGGATTCCACTTCGTTCCATCCGGGCTACCTGTTTTATCTCTATATTGCAGGCTGTGTTTCTCGCAAAGGCGCGGAGAACGCAGAGATATGTATGTGGTTTTATCAGCTTTCAGCTTGCTGCTGCGCACCAGGCACATTTACGTTTGAACATATCAATAACACAGGTGCCTGTATGTGCTGGAATGATTTTGCGTTAATTCAGTTTTCTTTCGGCAACATGCCAGAAAATTATACCCACAGGACGTAGGTGTCTCCAGAGCACCTGCTACTATCTACTATCACGGTCCCTCGTCCCTTGTACCTCGCTCCTGTGACTATCCACCCAGCATGGCTTTCTTCAGCCGCTTGTCTGCGGGCTCCTCGCCCAGCCAGATATCCAGTAACGCGTTATTAAAGTCCCTGCCTGAAATCAGGCCCTTGTTCTCACCATTGATCGTCACCCTGGTTCCACTCCCGGGTATGTAGTCAAGATAGATAACATCTCCTTCTTTGACTGTCGGGAACATGGCATTGAACTTGTCAATTTGCGGACGTAGCTTGTTGAAGGCATCTTCTGAAAGATTTTCCTCGAATCCTTCATTCCAGGCATCAACCAGTTTTTCACTGCTGACTTCATCATACACAAAGTGCATCAACACCCGCTTCGGCCCGTCAAGCGCAATGACTTCATCTCTGCTTCTGGCCAGCTTTTCGGTATACAGGGCGCCGATATAAATCTTGATGAAAAATTTCTTGCGATAGCCGATACCATTGAGCTGTACGGTTTTGCTGGTATTCGGCAAGGCAATCTTGTCAGGAAACTCGACACCATCGAATTCACGTGCCTGAATGGCTCCACTGCAAAGGAACAGCACTGAAATTATGGTTGCAGAAATGATTCTGTACATGGTTCACACTCCCTAACTGGGTGAAATAGCAATAATTTTCATAATATAATCCTGTCAAAGAATGTTGTCATTCTTTATAGTCATGATTATGCATGAAACCGAACTGCCTGTTGGCGAAAAGATTCTGGTGTACTTTCTGTACATCACGATATCCTGTTTGTTTACATCCGGCCTGAATATCATCCATGCTGAATACATGCTCAAGATTCCACTTACACCCCAGGCATTCATCGCACCGGTCTTTGCCGGCACCCTGTTCGGTTATCTGCTGGCAAGAATAAAATTACTGCACCAGCAGATGAGCCTGATGGCCTATACAGACCCGCTGACCAATATCTATAACAGGCTGCACTTCGGTAATTTCCTTGATTCAGAAATCGATCGGGTCAAACGTTATGGCGGAACATTTTCCATCATTTTTTTCGATCTCGACCGTTTCAAAAACATTAATGACGAATACGGTCACCTGGTTGGCGATGAAGTACTGAAAGAAATGGCGGGAGTTATACAGAATGCCAATCGCCGTGCCGACATCTTTGCACGCTACGGCGGTGAAGAATTTATTATT
>JASFVM010000162.1:0-6388 GCA_050049835.1 Gammaproteobacteria bacterium | reverse complement strand
CGTCGCTAAACGGCCCCGGCGTGCCATTCTCCTTGTATCGCCTAGATCTTGCCGATGACGTTGATGAACATACCCTGCGAATCGAAACTCAGATCGGTCAGGTCGTCGGAGAAATCGGTGAAGTTATAGCCAACACCGAATTTCAGGTTTCTGCCCACATGGCGGTAAAGTCCTAACAGGGCACCACTGCGACGGTCTTCGGCATCGGGCAAATCAAGCATGCGCGCTTCTATCAATGCATCCCATTTATGGACGAAGTGCCAGTCTGCTCGCAGGATATACAGGCTTGCGCGGCTGTCAAAGAATACCGGGTTGACCCGGTCCTGGCTGACCTGACCAAGACGATAGGCGTATTTGCCACCGACACTCCAGCGCTGTGTCAGGTCGTAGATCGTGTCAAACGAAAGAATATGACTCTTCTGAATGAAGGCGACCGAAGTGTTCGGGCCGATAACCTGTTCGGGTGCCGGCAGATTATAGAAATAGGTGTACTTGAACAGCGTGTTCCAGCGATCGTTCTCAATCGGTCGATAACCGTAACCGAGTACAGCTTCGGTAAACTGGCCGTCATAGAACTCGCCCTGTGAACTTACACTGTCTGAATGGTCCAGCTTGCCGATCAAACGCCATGCAGGATCAAGCTGGTAGCGGATGCTGTTCTTGACCAGCCAGGTTTTGCGATTGTTGGTATCACCTGTCGTACTGTCCTCGGTATCATCGGTGCGGAATTCGAGCACACCGGCATACTGCATTCTCTTGCGTGTGTATGATGCCTTGAAGCCAATCGCCATGCGATCGGTGTCAGCACCGGTGGTGTTATCGGTCAGTGTTCCGGCCTCCAGGGTAGCACCGTAAGTCCAGCGATCATTCGGCGCCAGGTCTATGCCCAGTGCATGGGTCAGACCGGTCGGCACATCACCGTGCGTATAACGTTCTTCTACATAGACACTGGCGGTATCACTGTAACGTGAACGCAGACCGGTATTCATATTGCCACGGCGTGAACGTACGCCATTGTCGGTGCGCTCATTATCCAGGTTATAGTTCAGGTAGACGCTGCTGCGGTCGGAAACAAGGTAGTCCGTTCCCACTTTTGCACCCGTACCGGTTTGTCCAAATGACAGTTCGCCATCGAGTGTCAGTCTTTCGGTTGCGCGGATGCTACCACCGGCACCTATACGGTTATTGCCTTCGCGGTTACCCGTGGTATTCGCTGTCCCCTGAGTGAAGCCGTAGGCACTCCAGTTTGTCCTCGAATCATAGGCAGCTTCTATGGCAATATCGAGGCGGTCACCTTGTTTTTGTGTTACCGCTACGGTGGGTGAGTTGTCATCACGGGTATCGAAACGACCGCCTGCGCTCAGGCGCCAGTTTTCATCCAGTACGTATTCTGTATCAGCATCAACCGCAGTGGTCTTTAATGAGTTTTCCTGGTCATTACTGTCTGCCTTGACGTTCAGATTGAGTCGATTGGTTAACGCCATATTCAAGGTGCCGCCAAACTGGTTGGTATCGTTGGCCGTCAACTGCCCCGGTGCCGAATAGCCGGCTTCACGATTTTGTGTATAGACAGTTGCCGTACCACGTGAATTTTTCACGATGTCATCAAGATTGGTACTGGCTTCGATGCGATAGGCATCCGCTTTGGCATTCGGATCCAGCCCCTGGTCAAGATCAGTGAAACTGAAACCACCATCGTTCGAATTAAGCGCGCTGCTGCCATCCCCCCTGGTGCTTGCAACTTCCGCCTTGATCCAGGTTCCGGTATTTTTGCGCAGGGTCAGGTCAATACCATTGAGTGTATTTTCGTTGTCGTCCTCATCCTGTTTGCTGCTGGTAACACCCAGCTTGATGTGATCGTTAATCCAGTAATCCGCACGACCACCGACCGCAATATCGTTGATGTCGGCAAAGCCCGGCGTATATTCATAACGTGCCACCAGGTAGGCCGGGTTGCCGCTGAGTGAGCCGTTATTGACCAGCAGTCCATCATCCGCCGTCGATGCCAGCGCATCGCTCAGGATAATGCGGCCCTGGATGTAGTCGATATCGTAATCGAGTGCCGGTGTCAGGTTCTTCACGCCTATCACGATGCCTGAATCCTTGTCACGGACTTCGATGCGCAAGCGCTCGGAACCGATCAACAGGTTCTGGTGACGCATGAAATACAGCGAACCACCGGTACCGCGGAATTCATCACGACCCGAGATGGTTCCAGGCTCGGCAGCAAAACCGTCCAGTATCAGTGTTTTCTCACCGAAGCGCGTGGTGTCATTGCTTTCATAATGGCCCCGGCCACCATAGAGTCCGCGATCGATTTGCGCAAGATCGGTAGCCGTATAACCGATGTCGAAATTACCCCACAGGCCGAAGCTGTCATTCTTTTGCAGCTTGAGGTAGAACTTGCCTGAAGTCGGTGCATTTTCTACGACGGTGGAGTCGTCGCCGAAAGTCGGATAAACAAGATCGGGGTCAATGCGGCGGAACAATGCCTGTGGATCTTTTTCAACAAAGTTGGTGAACAGCTCGTCGATCTCGCCTTCCAGCGTGTCGGCACTGGAAGTCAGCTGCCAGTTATCACCAAACTGACCCTTGGTGTAGTAGGCAATGCGTCCGAATGTGCTGAGGTCATTGTCGTAATGGCCCTTGTCACCGGTGACCAGTTCAGCGGGACCGTTGGTATTGTCTTTCACCATGGTCACTTCAGCTATACCGACATAGAACCAGTCATTTTTTTCGAACTCGATATCACGCAGGAAGAGTTCACCATTACCGGCCGGATCGAGTACCGCGATTTCTACCGTATGGTAGCCCCTGGGCAGAATTTCCTCACCGACGAAGGCCTGGCCATTGCTCACCGGTAACTGGCGGCCCGCCAGCCAGACGCTGTGACCTTCAGGAATGTTCGCGCCATTTACCAGCACGGTGCCGCCTTCCAGCGGTATATTCTGCCTGACCAGATGGTTTTCGCCATAGCCGACCAGTTGCTCGGTATTGATAATGTCCTGATCGAAGGCACTGGTCGCCGCCTCATCAAGTGAGTCAGCCAGCCACAGTGGCAATGCCGAAGTCTCATCGAAATTGCCTGCGGCATCATAGACACGCAACAGATACTTGAGCTTCATCGCCGGTGCGGTGAAGCTGTCGAATTCAGCGGACCAGCTGGCGCTGTTGTTTTCATCCACCGGGACAACGGCGACCGGTTCGTCGCGGGTTGACTGGTCATGCATGAACAGGCGAACTTCAGCACGCTCAATGAAAGCCGGGTAATTACTGTAAACCTTGAAGCTGACCCTGTTCTCAGCCACGTCAGTTTCGCTATCGTCACGATAGCGAATGGTATTTGGCCAGGCGGTTATATTCAGCCGCGGACGCAATTCAAGATTATCAAAGCGGAACTGGATATCGGCTTTTTCGAGCTCGACGTCAGTACAACGCTGGAAGTCTGCGGTATTTCTATAGGGATCGTACTCTGGCTCACCGTCGATAGTGATGCGCATCAGGTTGAGTTCGAAAGGATTATGCGCCTCGGCTTCGCGATTGAGTCGGGTAATATCGAGACCTTCATTTTCTTCCAGCACGGCGAGTTCATCGTACAGCACCTGCACTTCCACACGCGAACTGTCAAACTGCACGAAACCGGTACTGGCAACATCTTTCGAATGCACATAGCCGCGGCCTTCGTATTCAACCTGCTTGTCGCTGAGCCCCATGTCCTGTTGTACCATTTCCATGGCACGGCGTGCACGCGATGTCGACAGTCCAATATCGTCGCCATACACCATGGCTGCACGACGACTCATGCGTTCGTTACTGGTGTAACCGGTAAAGCCGAGACGAACATTGGATTTATCTGAAATTTCCTCCATGAGTTTCTTCAGCCGCTGGGTATAACCTTGAGGTAATACCGGCTCGCCATCACGGAAATGAATGTCGTTGATCGGACCGGACGGTGGATCGTAAGCCAGCGTTATGGTTTCAGCCACCTCGGTTTCCGGACAGGCTTGCGGTTCGGCAGTGAACTCCTGGAAAGGATCATCATGCCAGAACTCGACTTCAACCCGGGTATTAAGCGCACGACCCTTGGGGGTGTCGTTCGATGCCACCGGGTATGATGAACCTTTACCGGTAGAACTCACTGCTTTGTTGGGCAATCCCATGGCGTCCTGAATGGCGAGTGCAGCTCGGCGGGCACGCGCTTTGGACAGACCAAGATGATCGCGATAAATACGTTCGGCACCATCGGTCAGTGGAAGGTTATCCGTGTGGCCGACAAAGTGAACCACGACATTGTTTTTGTCACGCAGGTTTTTAAGTACTTCGTCGATCTCGCGAATAAACGACGCAGGTATTTCGCTCTGCCCGACTTCAAATCGTAGCGGTGACACCAGGTTCTTCAGGCGGGCACGCCTGGCATTACCGGAGCGGTATTGCAGCTTGCATACGGTTTCCTTGCGGCAAACCTTGATTCGATTCAGTTTGTCACCTTTGACAAGAACTTCCTTGTCGACTGCGGTCTCGGTAATTTCGTCATACCAGACCTGGACTTCGACACGACGGTTCCTGCGTTTGCCTGCTTCTGTATTGTTGGACGCGATCGGCTGGCTGTCACCAACGCCATCATAAGTCACTGACTCCGGCGGCAGATCGAGTGCACGCTGGAAGAACTCGGCAGTAATTTCCGCACGCGAGCGTGACAGGCCGATATTGTCACCGTATTTCGCTGCCAGTGCCGGACTCAGCCTGTCGCTGTCACTGTGGCCGACGAAATGTACCCGCACATTGGCCCGATGCTTCATCCGGTTCAATACTTCACGCAGTTCAGTAACCGCCGATTCAGGAATATCCGCTTCACCCGAGCGGAACCCGATCGGGTGCACCGCGTTCTGCATCTTCACTGTCTCGTATTGCTTGTCGAGCACTTTCTGTATTTCGATGCGGTCTTCCTCATGTGGCTTGAAGAAGGTTTCGTCCTGTACCCAGAGGTTGAAGACTTCATCCGGCGGCAACAGCTTTTCGGTACCCGCGCCGAGCGGATGCGATGACAACTGTACGGGCGGTGATACAGACTCACCTTCAGGTGAGTCATTGAATCCCAGCTCGGCACGAGCCGTATTCACATGCAGTGCCAGCATGAAACCGAACAGCAATGTCAGGACGCGCCTAGTCATCGAACACATCCCCCGAAGCCGGTTTGCCTCGACGCCAGAATACTTCGGTCTCTATCTCGAGCCGGTAACAGCAGTCGAGATTTTCCCACCGCTGTTCGATATCATCCTTGACACTTTGCAGACGGTCTTCAACAAGTGAAGCGTCCTCGGTATCAGCAAGATAACTCAACCGTAATACCGAAGGCGCCTCGACCAGTTTTTCCAGCAGCAGGCTGATACGCGAAATCCACTGTGAACGCATCTGCGTTGAACCCGGTTCGAACACGGCATCGGCCATATCGAGACGCACGATACGATGAATGACGGCACCAAAGTTGAACTTCAGCATCTTGCCTCGGGTCGCGCGTTGAACACGTGGGTTTTCCGTGGTCAGGCGATAGCCGGACGGCAGGCTGCGATCGTCCAGCTTGAGTATGAAGTTGGAACCACGGTCTTCGTTCGGCACTACGGCACAGGTGATATGGAATCGCCCGTAGGCATCACTCTTCACTTCGATGCCACGCGCAGATACCACGCGTGCACTCGGGATACCAGGCTCGCCTTCATCCTGGTAGCCGTTCATATTACGGTCATCGAACACCTTGCCGATGACATCGGAACAGTCGAAAGATGGATCGGGAATTACACGAACCGTGGCAGTAGCCTGCTCGGACAACGGCTCACCGTTCTGGCTGTTAATTGCCTGCACCCGGTTGACGTATTCACCTTCGCTGACACCGCCACCGACAACCAGCAGCATCTTGATCGTCTTTATTTCGCCTGAATTCAGTGTCAGGTTCGGCCATGTCATCTGCAGTCCGTTGATGACCGGTTCAGTCGCGACGCCATCGACGTGTGCGGAATCGCTGACATACTTGAAGCCTGCCGGGAAGTTGTCGAGGACATCGAGGTACGGCAGCGGTGCGCCCAGCGAGTTGTTGATCGTAATCGTGTATGGCACCAGCTGGCCGCGGGTAACGTTAATCAGTCCTGACGTTTTGGAAATCGCAACCGCATCACCCAGCTCAGGATCTACCGGTATATGGTTGTTGAATATCTGGCGGGTATACGGATCGACACTGTCACTCAACGTGAACTGCATGTAGTACGTCGTTCCCGCTGTGTTTGGTGATACTGATGTTGGCGGCGCAAATACCGAAGCCTGGATTTCACAGTAATCCGGCGATGTCGATAACTGGTCATCGACGCCGCCCGGGCAGGACGGTACGCTGAATGGC
>JASFVM010000007.1:0-22989 GCA_050049835.1 Gammaproteobacteria bacterium | reverse complement strand
CGCTATTTCGAACTAAAGATGTAGCAGGATGTCTTCAGGGCTATTGATAATGGCATCCGCTCCCCAGGCAGCGACGTCTTCATCGCTGCTGATGTAACCGTATCCGGCTACCAGCGTTTTCATGCCGGCGTTTTTTCCGGCTTCTATGTCTCTTCTGGCATCGCCGACGTACAGGCATTCAGCGGAAACGGATCTGGCTTCTTCGCAGGCATGATGCATCGGCTCTGGATGCGGTTTGCTGTTTTGCGTTGTATCGCCACTGACAATCGTCGCGGCTCGTTGTGCCATTTGCAGGCTTTGCATCAGAGGTAAGGTCAGCCAGGCCGGTTTGTTGGTGACAACCCCCCAGTTCAAGCCGTGCTGTTCAAGAAAAGACAGTACTATCTCGATGCCTTTGAAAGGCATCGAGTGTATGCAGATATTATCATTGTAAATATCCAGGTAGCGTTGTTTCAGATGCTGCAGTTTTGCTTCGTCGGTTACATCGCCGAACGCAAGCCCGACAATGGCTGCGCTGCCGTTGGAAACAACGGGGCGTACCTTTTCAAAGGGGAGTGGTGCCCGGTTTTCTTCCGCGCATAGCAAATCGAGCGCAGCAGCCATGTCGGGTGCTGTATCGATCAGGGTTCCATCGAGATCAAAAAGGACAGTTTTTATTCTGGTCACACTATGCCGGTTTGATGTAATGCACCATGTAGTTCACATCAACGTCAGTGTTTGTGCGATACATACCGGTGAGAGGATTATAGCTGATGCCCTGAATGCTGATGACATCAAGCCCGGCTTCACGACACCAGATGTCGAGCTCTGAAGGCCGGATGAATTTACTGTAGTCATGGGTGCCGGGTGGCAGCATTTTCATCAGGTACTCGGCACCGATAATGGCAAACAGAAACGATTTGGGATTGCGGTTTATTGTGGAAAAATAAACAGATCCCCCCGGTTTCAACAGTTGCTTGCAGGCCTGAATAACCGATGAAGGGTCCGGTACATGCTCCAGCATTTCCATGCAGGTTACGATATCAAATGATTCTGCACTGGTGGTGGCCAGTTCTTCTGCCGTCGTCTGTTGATAATCGATATCCTGGTCAGTTTCCATGGCGTGCAGCCGGGCTACTGCCAGCGGCGCTTTGCCCATGTCAATCCCGGTAACTGTGGCACCGCACTCCGCCATGCTTTCACTCAGAATGCCGCCGCCGCAACCGACATCCAGTACCCGCTTGCCGGCAAGCGAACTGCCGGTGTTGATGAAATTCAGTCGCAGCGGATTAATGTCATGCAGGGGTTTGAATTCACCCTGATGGTCCCACCAGCGCGAGGCGAGTTCCTCGAATTTTTTGATCTCGGTCGGATCTACGTTGCTTGTTGTCTGTATCATGAGGCTATTTTACGATGATATGGCCTGATCTTCAGAGCCAATTTTACGGCTCCATTCGTGCGCCTGCTCGCGAATGTCGTTTTCATCCAGTCCGGTGAGCACACGATTTTTCAGTAGATGTTTACCCGCGATCCATACATCCGATACCTGGTCCCGGCTGCAGCTGTAAACGAGGTGGGATACAGGGCAGTACAGTGGCGTGGTCTCGATATTATTCATATTGATTGCAACGATGTCGGCACTCTTGCCGGATTCGAGTGAACCGGTTATGCCATCGATGCCGAGTGCTTTGGCGCCGTTGATGGTGGCCATTCTCAGTGCGGCAGTCGCGGGCAGTGCGGTGGGATTGGCGGCAACACCTTTAGCGAGTAGTGCCGCACAGCGCATTTCACCAATCATGTCCAGATCGTTGTTGCTGGCGGCTCCATCTGTGCCAAGCGCGATATTGATGTCCTGCTTGTGTAACTCGTACACCGGGCAGAATCCGCTGGCCAGCTTGAGGTTGGATTCCGGGCAGTGCACGATATGGCTGCCGCTGCTGGCGAGCATATCAATTTCTGCCTGTTGCAGCTGGGTCATGTGCACCGCCAGCAGGGATGGATTGAGCAGGCCCAGTTCATTGAGTCGCTGCAGCGGCCTTATGCCTGTTTTTGCAACGGCTTCCTCGACTTCATATGCGGTTTCATGAACGTGCATGGTAACCGGGATATCCATTTCGTGGGCAAAGCTGCGAATTTTCTCCAGTGGTCCGTCTGAAACGGTATAGGGTGCATGTGGTGCAAAGGTTGTTCTTATCAAATCGTCGTTACGAAAACTGTCATGAACCGCAATACCCTTGTCAATGTATTCATCAGCATTGCCGGCCCATATGGTTGGAAAATCAATTACGATCAAGCCTATGCTGGCGCGCATTCCCGCGTTTTTCGCGACCCTCGCAGTGATGTCGGGAAAGAAATACATATCATTGAAACAGGTGGTGCCGCTGCGCAGCATTTCGGCCACTGCCAGTTCAGTGCCGCACTGTACAAAATCTTCATTGACCCATTTTGATTCAGCCGGCCAGATGTGATTATTGAGCCAGTCCATCAGGGCTATGTCATCAGATAACCCGCGGAACAGGCTCATTGCAGCATGCGTATGCGCATTGATCAGGCCGGGTATCAAAATGTGTTGGGCATATTCCAGCTCGAGTTCCGCCCGGTAGCTGGTTCTCGCGGAATCCGTGGGAAGAATTTCGACAATGCGGTCTTCGTCGATCGCAATACTGTGGTGCTCAAGTGTAGGGTCTCCTTCGCTGACAGGAATGACCCAGCGGGCATGCAATAGTGTGTCGATATGCTTCATGCGGCGAAGATACCTGCTGTGATGACTGTGTGCAAGGGAATTGCTATTTTAAGATGTGGTACATGCTATTCTCTGATGATCGTGTTATAAAAACTCAATCCCTGTCGGAACTGAAAACTGGAGCAAGACATGTTGAACAAGACATATTTCCTGATACAAGTGTTGATAATCGCACTGGCCTCTGCCGGGCTGGCTGCATGCGGTCAGAAAGTGACGCGCGTTGAATCGGACACGGTGACAGATCTGAGCGGTAACTGGAATGATACAGATTCAAGACTGGTAGCAGAAGAAATGATTCAGGACGCCTTGTCGCGATCATGGTTGACCCGGTTTAAGCGGGAACAGGGAAAGCCGCCTACAGTCATCGTTGGCGAGGTGCGCAACCTGAGTCATGAGCATATCAATACACGCACATTCATCGCAGACATGGAACGTGCGTTGATCAACTCCGGAGATGTTGAGTTTGTCGCCTCCAGCGAAGAACGACAGGAACTACGCAGTGAACGCAAGGATCAGGACCTGCATGCGACAGAAGAAACGCGCAAGGCGATGGGGCAGGAGATCGGTGCCGACTTTATGCTCAAGGGTACTATCAACACGATCATCGATGCCATCGCTGATGAACAGGCGCGTTTTTATCAGGTCGACCTCACTCTAATCGACCTGGCAAACAACCGCAAGGTCTGGGTCGGGCAGAAGAAGATCAAGAAGACAATTGAAAAAGGCGGCCTGCGTTGGTAATTATCTTTCGCTGAGGGAAATAACCGGGTCGACAGAGCACTGACATGTCTATCGATATTTGTTCAGTATTGACTGGACGAATACTGCTTGTACTGCTGGCGTTCTATCTGGGAGGCTGTGCGACCTACAGCCAGCAGGCCGTGAGTATGCGGGACAATCTCCTTGCCGGCAGGGCGGACCTGGCGAGAATGACTGCAGAAAAAGAAGATGATGACCAGCGCGACGTACTTGCCAGTCTTAACAAGGGTATGCTCAGACGCATGACCGATGACTATGTTGGCAGTAACCGGGCTTTTGAATCGGCTAAGCGGCGTATTGATGCTCTATACGGGATCAGCGTTACTGATACAGCGGCATCGCTGACAATTAATGATGCCATTCGTGACTACACCGGCGCTCGCTATGAACAGGTTCTGCTGCACGCCTACATGGCAATGAATTACCTTGAGCTGGGTAAACTTGATGCCGCACGTGTTGAAATGTTACAGGCTGATGTAAAAATGATGGAATGGGGCGAACAACCGGATGAAGACCCGTTCGTTCGTTACCTTGCAGGGATGATTTTTGAAGCATTGGGAGAAGATGACCAGGCGCTGGTGTCTTATCGAAAAGCCAGGGATATCTATCTGGAAGCAAGCGACGAGCAGCATATCGATGTTCCGATGATGCTGAAAAAAGATATGTTGCGGCTGCTGGCAAGCATGGGGCTGCGGGATGAATACCGGCAAATGAAAGCCGAATTCGGTCTTGCCGGTTTCGAGCCGACTGGACTTGACGATAACTTCGGAGAACTGATTGTTATCCTCAATAACGGACTGGCGCCGATAAGAACCGAGGCTGCGGTAATGACATATTCTTCGGAAGTTCAGGATCTCGTGCGTGTGGCATTCCCGGTGTATCGAACCGAACCAGCACCGGGAAAAAGCTCACGATTGACCGTGGCAGACAAACGCATTGAACTGGAAACGGTCGAGAATATAGATGGCCTGGCGCGACATGCGCTGGATCAGCAGATGCCATTGATCATGACACGCGCAATAGCCAGGGCGGTTGTTAAATATCAGTCGCAAAAGAGTGCAAATGAACAACATGCACTTGCCGGCTTTTTGTTAACTGTAACCAACCTGGCGACTGAGCGTGCCGATACCAGAAGCTGGACCACGCTGCCAAAGGAGATCCAGATGACACGTGTAATCCTTCCGGCAGGAGAGCAGGATGTGAGTATAGAAATTCTGAATGCTGCCGGAAGGCCGATAGATGTGATCAAGGCCAGCGTTGAGATCCAGCCGCGGCGGCGGACTTTTCTCACGCGTCACTGGATTGCTCCCGTTCCTGTACAGAAACAAATTGTTAACAGCAGACAAGATAATGCATATGCCCAATAAAATTAAAAGCATTCTGGTGCCGGCCTGTATATTACTGGCCGGTTGTTCTCAATCAGTCGCTGTTATGGATACTGATGACAAGCCTGACTGGGTCGATGGAGAGCCGGGAGAATATCCGAATGCGCGTTATGTTTATGCAACAGGATCGGCAGCGACGGCAGAGCTGGCGAGGGATCGTGCGCTGGGTAATCTTGCAAAAGTTTTTGAGCTGCAGATACAGGAGTCTTCCACGACAACGCAGGATGTACAAACGTTGAAATCAGATGATGTCGAATCGGTGGAATCTTCGGCGCGAATTGCAAGCACGATAAACATACAGACAGACAAAATGATCAAGGGTGCACGTGTTGCCGAGCAATGGCAGAACCCGGAAGAGTTGACGCACTATGCACTGGCAGTGCTTGACCGAACCCAGGTGGGAAACAATATCCGGGGTGAGCTCAATCGGCTTGACCGTGAAATCGCATTTACCATGACCAATGCCGGCAGCCGCCAGGATTTGTTGTCAAAGATCGCTGACCTTCAGCATGCGATTGAAATGCAGACAGAAAGGGACTCTTTGCAAGGTACGTTGAAAATCATAGATCTTGACGGTATTGGCAAACCTTCCGGCTGGAGCCTTGCAGAATTATCGGAGCAACAGGCGGAAGCGCTTAAATCCCTGAATATGCGCGGTGTTGTTGTTATCGATACGGTTGGCCAGCTTGACAAGGTGTTGCAGGCTGCCATGGCGAAGGCAGGCTTTGCAGCGTCATCCGGTGAAGTTGGCTATACACTGGCTGCCAGCATGGAAACGCAGGAACCTGAGCAAAAAGAAGGCTGGTTCTGGATGCGTGGTGCACTCAATATACGTCTGACGAATCCTGAAGGTACAGTGATGGGAAACAAATCCTGGCCATTAAAAGTTTCAGCATTACAGAAAAATCAATTAAAGCAGCGCATGCTTGGCGAGGTGGAAAGCAAGCTTGACACCGGGCTCAAAAGCACGGTCCTGGGGTTTGCTACCGGTGAACAATAGGGCGGGTTTCCTTTCTGTTGATTCTACCCGGGTGCTGGCAACATGCACTCTGAGCGCAAGTAATTAATTCCATAAAAATCATGATGCTATTGCTTTGCGTCTTTCTGGGGTAAAATTTCCATTCAGGAAAGTGAACCACCGGTTGCTGATTCTGTCTGCAGATAAGGTGTTTCCTCATTTTGACCAGGCAGAAGTTGCCGGCATAATATTCGATGGCGATACGGATGCTCTCCAATCGGGAAATGTGATTTATCATTTCACGTGCTCGCTCGATGTATATGGCGGCATCAGTTGAGCCGATACTTATATTTAATTTAATAGACAGGCACATGTGATCTTGATTATTTCCATGTTGACCTTGAAACAGAAAAATCAGTAACTATGTTCTACACTGAAGGTAAGTCATGAGTGATCATCAAACTGATTATGACTATGACAGTGGTCTGGCGTTAGAAGAAGAACGTCCTGATTTAAAACCACCCAGGCAGTACAAGGTCATACTGATTAACGACGACTTTACTCCGATGGAGTTTGTTGTTCAGGTTTTAATGACGTTTTTTGGCATGGATCACGCCAAGGCGACCCGGGTAATGATGGCCGTGCATACCAAGGGGAAGGGTATATGCGGTGTTTTCAGCCATGAGATTGCCGAAACGAAAGTTGACCAGGTAAACGAGTATTCAAAAATAAATCAACATCCATTGCTGTGTACAATGGAGGAAGCATAGATGGAGATTTGGTTACGTTAACTGATGTGAGGCGTCAGGTATGTTAAGTAAAGAGCTTGAATCATCATTGAACCGGGCATTCAACGATGCACGTGACAAGCGGCATGAATATATCACTGTCGAACACTTACTATTGGCTTTACTTGACAACAGCAGCGCCAATTCCGTGTTGCAGGCTTGCGGTGCCGACCTCAACCTGATCCGCAGCGAACTGCATGAGTATCTCGAAAAGAACACCCCCGTATTCAGCGATGTAGTCAGTGGTGAAGTCCAGCCTACGCTCGGCTTTCAGCGTGTACTGCAGCGTGCCGTTTTTCACGTCCAGTCTTCAGGCAAAAAGGAAGTGGTCGGTGCCAATGTTCTGGTAGCGATGTTCGGTGAACAGGAATCGCAGGCGGTATACCTGTTGAACAAGCAGGGCGTCAGTCGACTCGATGTTGTCAACTACATATCACATGGCATTGCCAAGGTTTCTGACGAAACACAGAAAATAGAACCCGAAACGCGGGAAGAACCGGCCGGCGAAGCAGAAAACCAGCCGCTGGAGAATTTTGCAACAAATCTGAATCAACGCGCCATGCAGGGTCATATAGATCCACTGATCGGTCGCGAAGATGAAATTGAACGTACCATCCAGATACTGTGTCGTCGCCGAAAGAACAATCCACTGCTGGTTGGCGAAGCGGGCGTGGGTAAGACGGCACTGGCGGAAGGTCTGGCGAAGAAGATCGTCGATCGCGAGGTACCTGATGTTCTCAAGCACAGCACAATTTACTCACTTGACCTTGGCGCGCTTGTTGCCGGTACCAAGTACCGTGGTGATTTCGAGAAGCGTCTGAAGGGCGTGCTCAGGCAATTGAAAAAGACTGACGGTGCAATCCTGTTCATCGATGAAATTCATACCATCATCGGTGCGGGCTCTGCATCCGGTGGCGTCATGGATGCGTCCAACCTGATCAAGCCAATGCTTGCATCGGGCGATCTCAAGTGTATCGGTTCAACCACCTATGCTGAATTCCGCAGCATCTTCGAAAAGGATCATGCACTGGCAAGACGTTTCCAGAAAATTGATATCGAAGAGCCAACCGTCGACGAAACGATAGATATTCTGAAAGGGCTGAAAACGCGCTTTGAAGAGCATCACGATGTCAAGTACAGCAACAATGCATTACGTGCCGCGGCCGAATTATCCGAACGTTATATTACTGACCGTTTCCTTCCCGACAAGGCAATTGATGTCATCGATGAGGCCGGTGCCAATCGCCGGTTGCTGGGCAAGTCGGGCAGCAAGAAGTCGGTCAATGTAACCGATATCGAGAATATTGTTGCCAAGATCGCGCGCATACCACCCAAGACTGTATCAACATCCGATACTGAAATACTGAAGAATCTTGAACGTGACCTGAATCTTGTTGTGTTTGGCCAGGACGAGGCGATTTCAACACTGGCAACAGCAATTCGCATGTCGCGCTCGGGCCTGGCTGCACCAGATAAACCAATCGGTTCTTTCCTGTTCTCAGGGCCGACCGGTGTCGGTAAAACCGAAGTCTGCAAGCAACTTGCCCAGGTCATGGGTGTTGAACTGGTGCGTTTCGACATGTCTGAATATATGGAGCGTCATACCGTATCGCGTTTGATAGGTGCGCCTCCCGGCTATGTCGGATTCGATGATGGCGGCCTGTTAACCGAGGCGATCACCAAGCAACCGCATTCCGTGTTACTGCTGGATGAAATTGAAAAAGCCCATCCTGAAGTATTCAATATCCTGCTTCAGGTCATGGACCATGGCACGCTGACAGACAGCAACGGCCGCAAGACAGATTTCCGTAATGTCATACTGATCATGACCACCAACGCTGGCGCACAGCTGATGTCGCGCCGTTCGATGGGCTTTACTGAACAGCAGAATGAACTTGACGGCATGGAAGAAATCAAGCGTCTGTTTACCCCTGAATTCAGGAATCGTCTCGATGGTATCGTCCAGTTCGGGCCGCTGGATGAAAAGACTATTGCCAGCGTGGTCGACAAGTTCCTGGTCGAGCTCGAAACCCAGCTTGACGAGAAAAAAGTCAGCTTGCATGTGGATGACGATGCCAGGACCTGGATCGCTGAGAAAGGCTATGATGCCAAGATGGGTGCTCGACCGATGGCCCGCGTAATCCAGGAGCATCTGAAGAAGCCTCTGGCTAATGAACTGCTGTTTGGTAATCTCGCCAGGGGCGGAAAGGCACTGGTGACCGTGGTTGATGGTGAGCTTTCGATCGAAATCGAGGGTGTGACTGAAAAAGCGTAGTCAGGCAAACGGCTGCAGCCTGCAGTGAAGGCCCACACCTGGCACAGGTCTGCCGCAGAGTAATTCAGGCAGACCTTTTTTATTGCCCGCTGCACGGGCAGGCAATTATTTGGCGCGATAAACGATACGACCTTTTTCCAGGTCATAAGGTGTCAGCTCGACGGTAACGGTATCACCGGTCATGATGCGGATATAGTGTTTGCGCATTTTTCCCGATATATGTGCGGTCACTACATGGCCATTTTCGAGCTCAACACGAAACATGGTGTTTGGCAGGGTTTCGATGACCTTGCCCTCCATCTGTATTGCTTCTTCTTTTGCCATTCACTCAACTCGTTTGAAACAGTGCGCGCACATTATCGTTAATTTGACTGTAATCGCAAGTCTTTTGCCGAATTTTGCTGCAATTGTGCCGTTGGCTGCTGCTGTGGCAGAAAATATAACGGGTCAACCAGTACGCCATTAGCAAGCACGGCGAAATGCAGGTGGGCACCGGTGACACGGCCCGTCTGGCCAACCGCGCCCAGAATGTCGCCACGACGCAGGACGTCACCCGGTTTGACGTCAATGCGGCTTAAATGAGCATAAAGGCTGATCAATCCCTGGCCGTGATCGACATAAATCATGTTGCCGCTGAAAAAGAAGTCGCCGGCTTCGATCACGGTGCCATCGGCTGTGACCCTGATATCGGTGCCTTCCGGTGCCGCAATATCCAGTCCATTGTGTGGATTGCGCTCCTGTTCATTAAAAAAACGACGCAAACCAAAGATGCTGCTGATTTCGCCCGTCACTGGCCAGATAAAGTCGATGTCCGGATAGTTGGTCGTCCAGTGGTTTTTGGCGGCGCGTTTGCGAACGCGTTCCTGTGTGATGCGCTCCATGTCCTTCTTGTTGGGATTGACCTTGCGCTTGTTCTTGATGGTCAGATGCTGTTCCTTGTATTTTTTCGCTTTCACATCGACACTGGCAAGCCGGGTGGAGCCATCCTGCTGTTTTATCTGGAACTGATACGCACCCGGTTTGGCGCTCAGTGGAATACCGGCGAGGGCGTACCATTTGTTTTCATGCCTGAAAATGGTGGTTTTCCGGTTGTCGAAGGTGATCCGGGTTTCTGGTGTGTAACTGTCCAGGTTGATAATCGCGACACCGCCGGGAACCAGCGCCTGCACGGGGGTGGCAGGGGTCGGTGTTGATATGATCAGGGTGACAGCGAGAAAAACTGCTGACAGCCTGTTATGAACTTTGCCAGTCACGGTTGTTTTTATCATTATTCGTTAACTCGGCTTAACATTATAGAAAATTTACCTGTTCAGGATGTGCCTCGTGCCCTGTGCTAGTATGCGCATCTCTGGAGACTACCCTTGAAAGACGCAAACACAATACCACCGCTTACCAGCCGGGCTGCCGAAGTTCGTCCATTCTATGTGATGGATTTACTTGCACGTGCAAAACAGCTGGAGGCCGAAGGCCGATCGATTTTGCATCTCGAGGTAGGGGAGCCGGACTTCCCTACACCCCGGCCTGTCATCGATGCCGGCATCATGGCACTGCGGCAATTGAAAACCCATTATACGCCGGCATTGGGACTGCCGGAACTGCGCCGGTTAATTGCCGATTATTATTCGCACAAATACCAGCTTGAAATCGATCCGCGACGCGTCATTGTAACACCCGGTGCTTCCGGTGCCTTGCAGCTGGCTCTCTCTGTACTGGTTGATAGCGGTGATAATGTTCTGCTGACTGACCCGGGCTACCCCTGCAATCGTAACATGATCAAACTGCTGGGCGCAGACAGCAAAGCCATTCCGGTTGGTGCCGATACCCGTTTCCAGTTGCAGGCCGCGCATATAGCCGAACACTGGGACGACAATTCGGTTGCGGCAATGATTGCCAGTCCCTCCAATCCAACCGGTACGATGATTGGTAACAGCGAATTAAACGACCTGATCAAGGCAGTCGATGATGCTGGCGGGCGTCTGATCGTCGACGAGATATACCAGGGCCTGGTTTACGCTGACAATGACAGCACGGCGTTAGCATTTTCGGATGAGGTATTCGTAATCAACAGCTTTTCAAAATATTTTGGCATGACTGGCTGGCGCCTGGGATGGATGGTTGTGCCGGATGGCTATGTCGATGCCATTGACCGTGTCGCGCAAAACCTGTTTCTTGCCGCATCCACCGTCGCCCAGTATGCGGCACTGGCTGCATTTGAAACGGAAACCATCGACATCCTGGAGCGCAGGGTTGCAAAATTCAGGGAAAGGCGTGATTACCTGTTACCCGTACTGCGTGAAATGGGGTTTGATATCCCCGTCGAGCCATCGGGAGCATTTTATATCTATGCTGATTGCAGTGCGATTACACAGGATTCATTTGCCTGGACGCGCAGCCTGCTCGAGGATGAAGGTGTGGCGTTAACCCCCGGGATAGACTTTGGCGAATACAGGGCGTCAACGCATGTGCGTTTTGCCTACACGCGCCCGGTCGATCAGCTCGAGCGCGCGTGTTGCCGTATAGAGCGCTATATCAAATGACGGGATTAAAATCACGGAGCTTTTATACATGATCGGCAATATTCTGAAAATGAAAGCGCGCTTGTCATCACCGGTAGAGTATCAACTACCGGTAGACGATGTATTGCTTGACCTGAATCCGCATATTGGTGGCAGGATCAAACTTGATTACCAGGGTGAAATCAATTGCATCGCCTGTGGCAGAAAAACCAGCAAGAGTTTTGCTCAAGGCTACTGTTACCCGTGCTTCATGAGTCTTGCAGAGTGCGATATGTGTATCGTCAGGCCCGAGACCTGTCACTACGATGCCGGAACCTGCCGCGACCCTGAATGGGCACAGCAGCATTGCATGCAATCGCATTATGTCTATCTTGCCAATTCTTCTGGTATCAAGGTGGGCATTACGCGCGCATCGCAAATCCCGACACGCTGGATTGACCAGGGCGCCAGTCAGGCACTGCCTGTTTTCAGGGTGGCTACGCGTTACCAGTCGGGACTGATCGAAGTGGCGATAAAACAACACATTTCGGATCGAACTGACTGGCGCAAGATGCTCAAGGGTGATGCCGAACCGGTCGATCTCGCAACGATGCGCGATGAGCTGGCCAATGTGTGCAGCGACCAGATCGCTGAAATACAACAGCGATTCGGTGATGAAAGTATTGTCTACCTGCCGGACGAGGCGGTCGTGGACATACAGTACCCCGTTGCGCAATATCCGGAGAAAGTGAAGTCACATAATCTGGACAAGACACCTTCAGTAACGGGCGTGCTGCAGGGAATCAAGGGGCAATATCTGATTATGGATACCGGCGTCATTAATATTCGCAAGTACTCAGGGTATAAACTTGATATAGATCTGATTTAAGATCAGCATCAGTACAGTTAACAGGAGAATTATCATCAGCATTCGTGAAGACATCGCTTGCGTTTTTGACCGTGACCCGGCAGCGCGCAACATTATTGAGGTGCTGACAACATATCCGGGTGTGCATGCGTTGCTGCTGCACAGGATGAATCATGCGCTGTGGAATATGGGATTGAAATGGCTGGCGCGCTTCTTCTCCCATATCGCACGCTGGTTAACGGGCATCGAGATCCACCCGGGCGCCAGTATCGGCCGCCGGTTTTTTATCGATCACGGGATGGGCGTTGTTATCGGTGAAACGGCTGAGATAGGGGACGACTGTACGCTTTACCATGGTGTGACGCTTGGCGGTACCAGCTGGCAGAAAGGCAAGCGTCATCCTACTTTGAAAAGCAATGTTGTCGTGGGTGCGGGTGCAAAAGTGCTGGGCCCCATTACCATTGGTTCCGGTGTGCGCATCGGTTCGAATGCCGTGATTACCAAGGATGTGCCTGATGAAGGTACGGTCGTAGGTGTGCCGGGCAGACTGGTGCGCAAGTATGACACGGCAGACAGTAAAGCTGAGGAGAAGCGGCGTCATGCAACCGCAGAAAAACTCGGTTTTGATGCTTATGGCGCCACCAAGGAGGCGCCTGATCCGGTCGCGACGGCGATTAACCGCATGCTGGATCATATCCATGTGATGGACGAAAAAATGCAAAGCATGTGCGCTGCACTCAAGCAACTGGGCACAGAGATCGATGTGTCCAATCTGCCTGACCTTGGCCCCTGTGAGATTGAGATGCCAAAGGAAGCCGAGGACGTCGAATCCGAAAAAATCGAGGCTGAATAGGGCCGGTCAGTGGCCAATACCTGACAAAAATGCTCAACTAAATAGTTGACTAAATTAGTCGGGATTAAGTAAAATTGGACTGTTCGTACTGACAGGTGATTTTATGCGTCTCACAACTAAAGGTCGATATGCGGTAACCGCAGTGCTGGATCTCGCTTTTCACGAGGAAAAAGGCCCTGTTTCGCTCGCTGCAATTTCAGCAAGGCAGCATATTTCTCTATCCTATCTGGAGCAATTATTCGCTCGATTACGCCGTAATGGTGTCGTAAAAAGTACGCGTGGCCCTGGTGGAGGATATACCCTGAACCGCGATGCTGCCGATATCAGCGTATCAGATGTGATCGTGGCTGTTGATGAGACTTGTCAGGTTGCCGCCTGTGATGACCTCGACGGTTGCCAGGGAGACTATCGTTGCCTGACACATGATTTGTGGAACGAGCTGAGCAACGAAATTCGTAATTTTCTCGATGGTATATCACTTGCCGAAATGATGGAAAACGAGAAAGTGCAGGAAGTTTCCATACGGCAGGACAAGGTTGAGGTGAATGCGGCATAACGCAGCAACAGCGAAATGCGAGGGCATGTACACGGCTGATAGTTGGTTGAAAAGCGGCTGAGCTTCGAGCAAGCCCTGCTGGACAGAATACAGTCGCTGATGCGAAACAGTTATCAAACGCATTCACTGTAAAGATTTATTCAGAAAGTAATTCGGCAGATATGACAGCTGCCAGTGTTTAAGAGGCAAACAACGTGAGTGACAAACATCCGATATATCTTGACTACTCGGCGACAACGCCGGTGGACGAGCGTGTTGCAGAAAAAATGTGTGCTTACCTGACCCGAGATGGTGTTTTCGGTAATCCTGCTTCACGCAGTCATGCCTTTGGATGGGATGCAGAAGCTGCAGTTGAAGAGGCGCGCAAGAATATTGCCAGTCTTGTTGGCGCAAACCCGAAGGAAATCGTATTTACCTCGGGCGCGACCGAGTCTGACAACCTGGCAATCAAAGGCGTTGCGCATTTTTACAAGAAAAACGGCAAGCATATCGTTACCTGCAAGACCGAGCACAAAGCGGTACTGGATACCTGTCGTCAACTGGAACGTGAAGGTTACGAAGTTACCTATCTGGATCCGGAGCCCAGTGGCTTGCTGGATCTGAACAAGCTGGAAAGCGCGCTTCGCGATGACACCATCCTCGTTTCCATCATGCATGTGAATAATGAAATCGGTGTGATTCAGGATATAGCGGCGATCGGCGAAATCTGTCGCAACAGAAAAATCATCTTTCATGTTGATGCCGCTCAGAGCCCGGGAAAAGTACCGATTAATCTTGAAGAATTAAAAGTCGATCTTATGAGTTTCTCGGCGCACAAGGTGTACGGTCCCAAAGGAATCGGTGCCTTGTACGTGCAGAGAAAACCTCGTGTGCGGCTGGAGGCCCAGATGCATGGCGGCGGTCATGAGCGCGGTATGCGCTCTGGTACGCTGGCAACACACCAGATCGTAGGCATGGGCGAAGCCTTCCGTATCGCCAATGAAGAAATGGAAGAAGAAAACCGGCGAATTCTTGCATTAAGAAATCGCCTGTGGGACGGTTTGAAGGACATGGAAGAGGTTTATATCAACGGCGACATGGACCAGCGCATTCCAGGCAATATCAATATCAGCTTTAACTTTGTTGAAGGCGAAAGCCTGCTGATGGCACTCAAGGACCTGGCGATATCATCAGGCAGTGCCTGTACCTCGGCATCGCTGGAACCCAGCTATGTTCTCAGGGCCCTCGGCAGAAACGATGAGCTCGCTCACAGTTCCATACGCTTCAGCATCGGCCGTTTTACCACTGAAAAAGATGTTGATTATACGATTGAACATGTGCGCACCGCGGTCAACAAGTTACGCGAATTGTCACCTTTGTGGGACATGTACAAGGAAGGTATTGATCTGAACTCCATCGAGTGGGCGGCACATTAAACGCAGGGACGAGGTTCTAGGGGACCAGGGACGAGACAATACAACCAGCATATAAAAGAGAAGTTGAAGGCGAAAACAATGGCATAGAGTGAAAAGGTTCTGGACCATTACGAGAATCCGCGTAATGTCGGCTCATTCAACAAGGATGAGCAAAATGTGGGTACCGGTATGGTTGGTGCGCCGGCCTGCGGTGATGTAATGAGACTGCAGATCAAGGTTGGCGATGACGGAGTTATTGAAGATGCTGTCTTCAAGACATACGGCTGTGGCAGTGCGATTGCATCCAGTTCACTTTTGACCGAATGGGTCAAGGGCAAGACACTGGAGCAAGCCAAAGCGATAAAGAACACGGCTATTGCCGAAGAACTGGCTTTGCCGCCGGTCAAAATCCATTGCTCAGTACTTGCTGAAGATGCGATTAATGCGGCTGTCGAAGACTACATGCAAAAGAGGTCCTGATCAGGAAGCACAACATGGCTATTACTCTTACACAAGCTGCGGCTGATCGCGTTAATGATTTTCTTGCCAGTAGAGGCAAGGGAATCGGGCTGCGTCTGGGCGTGAAAACAACCGGTTGTTCCGGTATGGCTTATGTACTCGAGTTCGTTGATGAACTGAAGCCCGAAGATGAAGTGTTCGAGGACCACGGGGTAAAAGTCATCGTCGACAAGAAGAGCCTGGTATATATTGATGGTACCGAGCTGGACTTCAGCAAAGAAGGGCTGAACGAAGGCTTCAAGTTCAACAACCCGAATGAGAAAGCTCAATGCGGTTGTGGCGAAAGCTTCACGGTTTAATTAGTTCAATAGCATCGGTTGTCACATTATAAGTAGTCGAATGTGATGACGGATGCCCTGTCCCAGAATTATTTCGAATTGTTCGAAATACCTGTTTCCTATGATGTAGATCTCAATCAGCTGCAGCACAGGTATCGGGATTTACAGAAGGCCGTTCACCCGGACAAGTATGCCAATGCAAGCTCGCAGGAACGACGTATTTCGATGCAACAAACCTCATTGATTAACCAGGCGCTGCATACACTGAAGCACCCGGTCGAACGAGCAGTGTACCTGCTGCAGCTGAAAGATGTCGATTTCACCATGGATAATGAGACTACGATGGATGCGGCCTTTCTGATGGAACAGATGGAAATGCGTGAAAAGCTGGAAAGCATTCGCCAGCAGCAAGATCCATTGGCCGAGCTTGATATCATGCGGACAGATGCCAGATCGAAGATGACTGCTCTGGCGGAGAAGTTCAAGCAGGCTTACCAGTCGGATGAGCTCGATGGTGCCAGGGAAATTGTCAGGAAGCTGCAATTTATGAACAAGGCGAAAAATGAGATCGATGAGCTGACCGCAACTATCGAAGATGAATTGATTTAATTATGGCGCTATTACAGATTTCAGAACCTGGTCAGTCCACGGCACCGCATCAACATCGACTGGCCGTTGGTATTGACCTGGGGACCACTAATTCCCTGGTCGCCACCGTGCGCAGCGGGGAGGCGCAAACATTGCCTGATAACAATGGTGAGCATCTTCTGCCCTCGGTTGTTCGATTTCTTGATGATGCTGTTGAAGTCGGCACTCCGGCGGCGCAGCATGCCATCACCGACCCGATGAATACCATTGTTTCGGTCAAGCGTTTTATGGGGCGCGGTATCAGCGACTTGCGTCTGCTCGGCAACAGGCTGCCATACACGTTTGTTGATGAAGACAGGGCGGCGCCTCGAATACATACCCGTGGCGGCGATGTCAGTGCAACTGAAGTCTCAGCGGAAATACTCAAGGCATTAAAAAACAGGGCGATCAAAACACTGGGTGATGAATTGCAGGGTGCGGTGATCACGGTGCCCGCTTATTTTGATGAAGCACAGAGGCAGGCAACGAAGGATGCAGCGAGTCTTGCCGGGCTCAATGTGCTGCGCTTGCTGAATGAGCCCACTGCCGCCGCTGTCGCCTACGGACTCGATTCTGGCCGGGAAGGTATTATTGCGGTTTATGACCTCGGCGGTGGTACTTTTGATATCTCGATTCTGCGCCTCAACCATGGCGTGTTCGAAGTGCTGGCTACCGGTGGCGACAGCGCGCTCGGCGGAGATGATTTTGATCATGCGATTGCCGAATGGATATTGCAGCAGGCGGGCTATACCGATAACCCGGAGCCATCCCTCGTCAGGCAGCTGATGCGTGCCGCACGCAGCGCCAAGGAAGATCTGACTGAGCAAGCCGAGACAGAAATTGTCATTGATGCTGAAGATATCCGCTGGCAAGGGATGCTGTCTCGGGATCAGGTGAACACGCTGATCGAACCACTGATTCGCAAGACACTGATGTCATGCCGACGCGCCTTGCGTGATGCCGACATAGAAAATCACGATATCATGGAGGTTGTGATGGTTGGCGGTTCTACCCGTGTTCCGCATGTGCGTGACATGGTTGGGCAATTCTATGAGTGTGAACCGCTGGTCAGTATTGATCCTGACAAGGTGGTTGCCATCGGCGCTGCATTGCAGGCAGATGCCCTCGTCGGCAACAGGTCGGATGATGAGATGCTGTTACTGGACGTTATTCCTTTGTCGCTGGGAATCGAAACGATGGGTGGCCTGGCGGAAAAGATCATTCATCGCAATACACCGATACCGGTATCGCGCGCACAGGATTTTACTACCTACAAGGACGGTCAGACTGCAATGGCATTACATGTCGTTCAGGGCGAACGTGAACTGGTGTCTGACTGCCGTTCACTGGCGCATTTTGAACTGCGCGGATTTCCACCGCAGGTAGCAGGGGCGCCGCGTATTCGCGTCACTTTCCAGGTTGATGCCGATGGCCTGTTAAGCGTGCATGCGCGTGAAGAGAACAGTGGCACCGAGGCAAGTGTCGATGTAAAACCGTCATACGGCCTCACTGACGATGAAATTGAATCAATGCTGCGCGCCTCGATGGAAAACGCTGAGGAGGATATGAAGGCCAGAAGTCTGCGTGAAGAACAGGTTGAGGCTGAGCGTGTTATCGAAGCACTGGATTCGGCGATCAAGGCCGACGGTGACTTGCTGACTGATGATGAAAGAAAAGACATTGCAGTTGCCCGTGACAGGCTGGTTGAAACCCGGTCGGGCAATGATCCGGACAGGATCAAACAGGCAATCAGGGAACTGGAAACGGCTTGTGAGGATTTTGTTGCCCGACGCATGAATACGAGTATTCGCAAGGCAATGAAAGGTCATTCGGTCGACGAGTATGCCGCAGAGGATTAATTAAATGATGTTGATGAACTACGTTGTAATGACTGGAGGTTGATAAATGCCGCAGTTAGTATTTTTGCCACACGAGGAACTGTGCCCGGACGGGATGGTGATCGAGGCTGAGACCGGGACAACGATTTGTGATGCGGCATTGCAAAACGGAATAGAAATCGAGCATGCGTGTGAAAAATCATGTGCCTGCACTACATGCCATGTATACATACGTGAAGGTATGGACTCGCTCAATGAAAACAGCGATGACGAAGATGACATGCTGGACAAGGCATGGGGGCTTGAGCCTGACTCAAGATTGAGCTGCCAGGCAGTCGTTGGCATGGAAGACCTCATTATAGAAATACCGAAATACACCATCAACATGGTTTCCGAGAACCATTAGCGGGGGAGCATTTATGGGGCTGAAATGGGTTGATTCACTGGATATTGCAATAGAGCTGAATGATAAATTTCCCGAGGTAGACCCGATGCACGTGAATTTCGTCGATTTACGCAACTGGGTGCTGGAGCTTGATGAATTCGACGATGATCCCGAACATTCCGGTGAGCGCATCCTGGAAGCCATCCAGATGGCCTGGATCGAGGAAAAGGAATAAATACTGCGGCCGGCAATATATTCTCCAGGTCCTTTCTTCATGCCCAAAACCCGCGTAAAATCGAGGGTTTATAGAATATTATTTACACCTGATGAAAGCAGAGATCGCACAAGATAACGACAGGTCGGCAGCAAGGCTGAACCTGCTTGACCTCGACAGACCGGGGCTGGAGGATTATTTTGCCGAGCTCGGAGAAAAAACATTCAGGGCCAGTCAGGTTATTCAGTGGATACACCAGAAAGCAGTCACTGATGTCCAGCAGATGTCCAATCTTTCACAGGCATTACGCAATCACCTGCAGGCGAACACCGTCATTCACATGCCTGAAGTCGTATACGATGCGACCTCAACAGATGGCACCCGTAAATGGTTACTGCAGCTGGATGATGGCAACCGTATAGAAACCGTCTATATTCCTGAAGATGATCGCGGTACATTGTGCGTATCCTCGCAGGTGGGCTGCGCGCTGGATTGCAGTTTCTGCTCAACCGGGCGCAGGGGATTCAATCGCAACCTGGGTACAGCAGAGATCATCTCACAGGTGTGGCTGGCAACGCGTCTGATTGACGAAGAAAAAAAGCCGGGGCGCAAGGTCACTAATGTTGTCCTGATGGGCATGGGTGAACCGCTGCTCAATTTCGATAACGTGGTACGTGCTGTTCGTCTGATGATGGATGATTTTGCCTATGGCCTCAGCAAGCGCCGGGTAACGGTAAGTACGGCAGGTGTGGTACCGGCAATCGACAGGCTGGGCGACGTCCTCGATATGCGACTGGCAGTATCACTGCATGCGCCTGACGATGAACTGCGCAACAGCCTGGTGCCGCTGAACAGGAAATACCCGCTGACAGAGCTGATGGCGGCCTGCAGGCGTTTTATTGAAAAACAGAACGCGCGCAGCAGAATAACATTTGAATATGTTCTTCTCGATGGCGTGAACGATACTGATCAGCATGCTCGCGAGTTGATCAGGCTGGTCAAAGGAATACCAACGTTAATGAATTTGATTCCGTTCAACCCCTTTGCTGGATCGGGTTACAGGACTTCGCCGGTAAAACGGGTAGAGCGTTTTAATAAAATACTGGCAGATGCAGGCATTACTACAGTCGTGCGTCGTACAAGAGGCGATGATATTGACGCAGCTTGCGGACAGCTGGTTGGAAAGGTAGAAGACAAAAGCCGACGACATCGTCGATTTGAGGAACCAAGAATCGGAATGCAAACATGAAATATATCATCCGGATTATACTAATAATAACAATCACCGGACTCTCAGCATGCTCAGGCAAACAGGACGTTGTAAAAGAGAAAAAAATATCGGAACCTGATCTCGAGCAGGCATCTGCACTGAATGTCCAACTGGCACTGGGCTATATCGAAAGAGAGCAGTTGGGCATCGCGCAGGAAAAACTGGAAAAAGCAATCGAACAGAACCCGAAAAATATTGACGCCTATACCTCGATGGCCTATCTGAAGCGGCTGATTAATGAATACGACATGGCCGAGGATTTTTACCAGAAAGCACTCGACATCAAGTCAAACGATCCGAACATTCATAATAACTACGGTGGCCTGTTATGCCAGATGGGGCGTTATGATGATGCCCTGGCTGAAATCAGGAAGGCCTATGACAATGCTTTCTATGAAACCCCGTATCTCGCCTATGCCAATGCCGGCACCTGTTTGCTTGACAAGGGCGATTACAAGCAGGCGGAAACAATGCTGCGCAAGGCGTTGCGTGATCAGCCCAATTATGCAGGCGCTCTTATTTCCATGGCCGAGATCGGAGTAAAAACACAGAAATACCTGATGGCCCGGGCATATATCCAACGCTATCATGCTGTCGCCAGGCCCAGCGCCGAAAGCCTGTGGATACAGGTTCAGGCTGAAAAGGCACTGGGTGCAGAGGACCATTATCTGAAATATGCCAGGCAGCTGCTAAAAGATTTCCCGGATTCTGACCAGGCAGGCATGCTGGAGGAAATGGCGCGCTATGAGCGAATCCGATAACAACGAGCTCGAAAACAGCGAAGCAGAATTTCATGAGCCGCCCGCATTCGGGCAGCAGTTGATGCTTGCGCGTGAAAAAGCGGGCATGACCATCGATGAGGCTGCCAGGGAGCTGAACCTGAGCGAAGAAACTGTCGAGGCAATAGAAGACTCGGATCTTGACAGGTTACCGCCGGTCGCCTTTGTCCAGGGATACATCCGCTCATACGCCAGGTTGCTTGGTCTGTCAGAAGACAAGATTTTCGAGGAGTTTGAGGAGGAAGTCCCGCACCAGATCGAGACAGAGCTGCATCCGAGGTCGCCATTGCCTGAACAGGCCAGCAGCCAGACCCCGGTTATCAAGTTGATCTCAACGCTGATCATGCTGTCTGCAGTGGTGGTGTTATTGTATGCTGCCTTCAGCTATTACATCGAGAAATCAGAGCGCATCGAAAAAGCAGGCCTGGCTGATAATGAAGACGTCATGGCGCAGCTCCCGCCGGAAGCACCCTTGATCGAGCAGTACACAAGAATCGATGAAGATGATGCGCTGGTTGTCGAGCCCCTGATTGCGGCAGGGGAGGAAGAGCAGGCTGAAGCCGGAACAGACGCTGAGCCCGTCGTTAGTCTGCAGCAGGAAATGGAAGCACTGGCGGCAGATGAAGCAGCCGATAAAGCAGTCAGCGACGTCCCGGTCAGTGAAACTGCCGTCGAAGAGATCACGCCTGTTGTCACAATACAGCCGATAACCGGTGGTGATGTTCTGGCCTTGAGTGCAGAACAGGAATCCTGGGCGGAAATCGTCGACGCCAATGATATTCGCCTGTTCTATGGCATGATCAAGCCCGATCAGGCGCTCAGTCTGACCGGTCAGGCACCGTTTGACGTATTTCTGGGCAATGCCCCTGTGGTCAGCATGAGCCTGAATTCAATCAATATCGATATGACAAAGTACATACGATCCAATAATATTGCGCACTTCAAGATCTCGGTCGAGGACGGCCGGGCTCGGTTTCATTAACAGCTAACCTGATTCCAGCTATGTCCAGAACCATACAGTCCATTCGTGGCATGCACGATGTTTTGCCTGATGAATCTTTTCAGTGGCAGGCATTTGAACAGGTCGTCAGAGATCTGATGGCGGTCTATGGCTATCGAGAAATACGCATGCCCGCCGTTGAGTCCACCGATCTGTTCAGTCGTTCGATCGGTGAAGTGACCGATATCGTGGAAAAGGAAATGTACACGTTCGAGGACCGTAATGGCGATATGCTTACGTTACGGCCGGAAGGGACTGCGGGCTGTGTTCGCGCCGGCATTCAGCATGGAATCCTGCACAACCAGGTCCAGCGGCTCTGGTACATGGGACCGATGTTTCGCCATGAACGGCCGCAAAAAGGCCGTTATCGCCAGTTTCACCAGTTGGGCGTTGAGGTTTTCGGTATCGCAGATGCCGATATCGATGCCGAGCTGATCATTATGGGCGCGCGCCTGTGGCGTATGCTCGAGCTTGAGGATATCAGGCTTGAGCTGAACACCCTGGGCAGTAACGAAGCGCGCGTCAGGTATCGCAGTATTCTGGTCGATTACCTCAATGCCAACCGTGACCAGCTCGATGAAGACAGCCTGCGCAGACTAGACAGCAATCCGTTGCGCATACTCGACAGCAAGAACCCGGAAATGAAGTCGATGATCAGCGAGGCGCCGTCGCTGATCGAGTATCTCGATACGGAATCGGCTGATCACTTTGAGCAGCTGAAACAATACCTGGATGATGCCGGTATCGCATACACTATCAACCCCAGGCTGGTACGCGGACTGGATTATTATTGCAAGACAGTCTTCGAGTGGGTAACGGACCAGCTGGGAGCACAGGGGACCGTGTGTGCCGGCGGCCGCTATGACGGCCTGGTTGAACAGCTTGGCGGCAGGTCGACACCAGCGGCCGGGTTTGCGCTTGGTATCGAACGCCTGCTGGCATTACGTGAAGCGGCAAACGTGGATGTACCGCGAGGACATCCTGATGTTTATCTGATGTTGCAGGGTGAGTCGAGCTCCCGTAAGG
>JASFVM010000161.1:0-6445 GCA_050049835.1 Gammaproteobacteria bacterium | reverse complement strand
GATGCTGGCAAAACCGGCAGGCAGAAACCCGCGTGAACTGGCCGAGACGCTGATCGATGCCCTGCCCGAACATGAACATGTCCACAAAGTGGAGATAGCCGGCCCCGGTTTCATTAACTTTTTCATCCACCAGCAGACAACCCTCGATGTTATTCGCACGATTCTTGATCGCAGGGACCGTTTCGGCACCAGCGAAGTCGGCCATGGTGAAAAAGTACAGATCGAATTTGTTTCGGCCAACCCGACCGGGCCGCTGCATGTTGGCCACGGCCGCGGCGCTGCTTATGGCGCTACCGTGGCCTCGTTAATGCGCGCGGTCGGTTATGACGTTGACTGCGAGTACTACGTCAACGATGCAGGACGGCAGATGAATATTCTTGCCGTCAGTGTATGGCTGCGTTACCTGCAGCACTTCGGGGTCACGATTGATTTCCCGGTCAATGGCTACCGCGGGGACTATATCCTCGACATCGCCAAAGACCTGGCCAGCGCTCACGGCGGTGTTTTTGTGCATGAAGCAAGGCATATCATGGACAAGATTCCGGCGGATGAACCCCGGGGTGGCGACAAGGAAATTCATATCGACGCCCTGATCGAACGCGCCGGAAAATTACTCGGCAAAGACGGCTACCGCGTTGTTTTCGAAGCCGGCCTCGATTCCATCCTTGCCGATATTGCCGAAGACCTGGAAGACTTCGGCGTGCATTTTGATTTCTGGTATTCGGAACAGACGCTGTCTGACCGTAACCTGATCGACAAAGCGGTTCAACAACTGCAGGATGCCGGCCACATCTACGAGAACAAGGGCGCGCTCTGGTTTCGCTCCACCGATTTCGGTGACGAAAAAGACCGCGTGGTGATTCGCGATAACGGTCAGGCCACCTACTTTGCCTCCGACATCGCCTATCACATGGACAAGTTCGCGCGCGGCTTCCACCGGGTAATCAATATCTGGGGCGCGGACCACCATGGCTATGTGCCGCGGGTAAAGGCCGCGATCAGGGCCCTGGGCGAAGATGACAACAAGCTGGATATTCTGCTGGTTCAATTCGCCATTCTTTACCGCAGCGGCGAACGCGTCCAGATGTCGACACGTTCGGGCTCTTTCGTCACCCTGCGCGAACTGCGGCAGGAAGTCGGCAACGACGCGGCGCGCTTTTTCTATGTGATGCGCAAGTGCGAACAGCACATGGATTTTGATCTTGACCTGGCCAAGTCACAGAGTAATGACAATCCGGTGTATTACATCCAGTACGCCCATGCGCGTGTGTGCAGCGTGTTGCGTCAGCTGGCTGAGAAAAACCTGTCGCACGATATTGACGCCGGCAATGAAAATCTTGAACTGCTGACTGAATCTCACGAAACAGATCTTGCCATTCAACTGGCGAAGTATCCCGAAGTGGTCGAAAAAGCGGCAACCAGTGCCGAGCCCCACTTGCTCGTGCATTATCTGCGCGAACTGGCGAACCAGTTTCATACCTATTACAACGCGCATCAATTCATCGTTGATGATGATGCTATACGCAATGCACGTCTGAACCTGATTTCTGCTGCCAGCCAGGTCATCCATAACGGCTTGAGTCTGTTAGGCGTGAGCGCACCGGAGAGTATGTAGTTTCATGCCTGCTGATTACAAATCACACGTCAACCGTAAGAAGAAAAAGCCCATGCCGGGATTTATCTGGCTGCTGGGCGGACTGGCCATTGGCCTGTTCGTGGCCTTCCTCATTTATCTCGATAAACAACCGGCATCTGAAATCGGTTTTGTCGATGCCGTTAAAACCGACCTCAACAAAATCAAACAGAAGAACACCAGCGAGACAAAGAAACCCGAAACGCAGCAGCAGCAGAAGCAGGAGCCGAAATTCAACTTCTACACGATTCTGCCCGAGCTCGAGGTATTGATTCCGGAAGACGAAATCAGGCCGCCGGAAAACAAAACCGCCCGGATCAACGAGGCCAGCAAGCGCTATATTCTCCAGGTCGGTTCCTTCAGAAACAAGCAGGATGCGGAAAAACTCAAGGCTACGGTAGCCCTGCTCGGGCTGGAAGCCAGCATCAACCAGGTCACCATCGACAGAGAAAGATGGCATCGGGTACGTATCGGACCGGTCAACAACCGCAGCGAACTCAACCGCAACATCAGCCTGCTGCAACGCAACAATATAAACGCAATGGCGATGGAGCTGAAATAAGCCAAACCTGGCCGCGCCATATACCCCTTCCGATATAGATTTTTGTGTGCTAGTATCCCGCCGGCTATATCCGGTGTCTTAATAATTACAATTAACAATAACTTACACTGGATGTTAGAAACGGTCACTCAGTGACCAATAACGAAAGGGTCATTACATAACACCCTATCAAGAACGACTCCGGAGGTTTACATGGCTTTATTTGATGATGCCTGGATGAAAGGTTTCCAGGAACAGTGGAATGCAGAACCTGCATTAAAAGACGCTCTCGCAAAAATAGATTTCAACTCGGTTATCGGTTACGGTTTCCCGGGCGACGACACATGCAAGGGTTTTATCGATGTCCAGAGCGGCGAATGTGTCGAAGCTGGCGCGTACGACGGTCGCGAATTGAACTGGGACCTGCGTGCTGAACAGAAAAACTGGGAAAAATGGCTGGCCAAGGAAATCGGCATGACCGGTCTTGGACTTGCGTTCTCAACCGGCAAACTGAAATTCAAGAAAGGCGATTTCAAGGCCATGATTTCTGACCCGCGCATGGCCGGGCCGTTTATCAAGAGCTTTGCGGCAATGGGACGCGTGTAAATTTTACACACCTGGTTGACAGAAAGGCCACCTTGCGGTGGCCTTTTTTGTTTACCGCGGAGGCGCTGAGACGCAGAGATAATTTTTTGTTACGTTAATAACAATTCGCGTAATTTGCGTTGTTTGCGACAAAACACATTGATGAAACCTCATTAAGCCGCGAAAAACGCAAAGCACGCTAAATTTTGAATTTTTACCAACAGCACCAGACATATTCCATCAGGAACAGCAGCATATCAACATTCTGATACCTACATCCTCTGCGTCTCAGCGCCTCTGCGGTTAATATAATTCTCTGATCATAAACCGTGAATTGAAAGTTGTTCTTATCCTGAACCATCCGCGTTAAACTGGTTTCAAATAAAAACAATTAAAAAGCACAAGAGTATCACCAATGGACAAAATCACTATCGTCGGCGCCGGTCGTGTCGGTGAATCAACGGCACAGTTTATGGCAGCAAAGGATATGTGCCGCGAGATAGCCCTGGTTGATATCAACCAGGGTGCAGCCGAGGGTGCTGCGCTTGATGTTCAGGAAGTAGCTCCTTTATTTGAATACGACACCCGCTTGTACGGCGGCAGTGACAGTTCACTGATGGCTGATTCTGATCTGGTTATTGTCACCGCCGGCCTGCCACGCAGGCCCGGAATGTCACGTGAGGACCTGCTCACCAGTAACATCAATATCGTCGATGGCATTATTGATAACATTCTGCGCTATGCCCCGGACTGCCTGATTCTGTTTGTTACCAATCCAGTCGATGTCGTTACCTATTACGCCTGGAAAAAAACGGGCTGGCCACGCAACCGCATATTCGGCCAGGCCGGTGTACTGGATTCAAGCCGCATGGCCAGTTTTATCGCAATGGAAACCGGCTACTCCAGCCTGGACATCAATACCATGGTACTGGGTGGCCACGGCGATACCATGGTACCGATGCACCGCTACACCACGATTGCAGGCATTCCGATCAGCAACTTTCTCAGCCGGGAGAAGTTCGATGAAATCGCCGAGCGCACGCGCCATGGCGGCGCAGAAATCCTGGCCTTGCGTCAGAACAGCAGCGCTTATGATGCCCCTGCCGCCTCTGTGGCTGAAATGGTCGATGCTATTGTGCACGATCGTAAACGCATATTGCCTACCGTGAGTGTGCTCGAGGGTGAATATGGTTATGAAGACATCGCTATCGGTGTACCTGCTGTGCTTGGAAAAAGCGGCATGGAAGAGATAATATTACTGGATATGAATGATGAGGAGACCACGATGTTTCACAATTCTGCAAACATCGTGCAAAAACATATCGACTTGATGAAACAGATAAAGGGGCTGTAATCATGATCAGGAAACTTGCTATCAGTTTACTGGCTTTCTCTGCAACAGCATTCAATACCGTGACCGCCAACGATGCTGTCAGCGTCAAGAACGTGGGCCTTGAACTGGCCACTGACCTGGCCAGGGAAGCCATCAATGAATGTCGTCAAAAAGGCTACCAGGTCAGCGCCGTGGTGGTAGACCGCAATGGCCTGGTACGCGTTGCCATGAGGGACGACCTGGCGCCCCGTTTCACCCTGCAGATATCCGAAGAGAAAGCCAATCTGGCAGTTATGGCAGGCACCAGTTCCGGTGATTTTCGCAGCAGAAGAGATGACATCAGGCGCGAGATGAACCATATTGATGGCATTATTGTGATGGAAGGCGGCCTTGAGATTATTGCCGGCGGCAACCGCCTCGGCGCCATTGGTGTTTCCGGCGCACCGGGCGGCGATATCGACCAGGCCTGCGCACAGAAAGCACTGGACAAATATTCAGACCGTCTCGAATTTATAGAATAAACAACCTGGAGCAACAACATGTCAAATGAAGGCTACCATGAACCGATAGACGAACTATCAGAAAATACACGCGACATGCATCGCGCAATCGTTTCACTGATGGAAGAGCTCGAAGCCATCGACTGGTATAACCAGCGTATCAGCGCCAGCAAGGACGATGAACTCAAAGCCATCCTCGCGCACAACCGTGATGAAGAAAAAGAGCATGCCTCCATGTTAATGGAATGGATTCGCAGAAAGGATCCGAAATTTGACGAGGAACTGAAGGACTATCTGTTTACTGACAAACCGATAGCACACGAATAAGCGTTTATCGAGAGGAACAGGGACGTGCTATTCGTAACCAACCGCCAGCCCCGGCAGTCGTACCGAACCCGAATCAACAGGAAGATCGATTTTGATCTCGGCAAAAACGCGCCTTCCAATGATCTGTATTACTGCCGCAGGAACGGCGCAGGTGATTATACCGAGATTGGTTCCGCGGCCCTGCTGGAAGCATTGAGGGACTCCAGCTGTGCACAGTTGCTGTTCTACATTCACGGTTTTTCCAACCTGCCGGAGCCGGACATTTTTCCGCGCGTCACCAGGCTGCAGCAGTTGCTGGATGAAAAAGAGCAGGGCCTGGCACTTGTTGTTCCGCTGATCTGGCCCTGTGACAATGACCTCGGCATCGTCAAGGACTACTGGGATGATCAGAAATCGGCCGATACAAGTGCACAATCCTTTGCCAGACTGTTAAATCGTTTCCTTGACTGGCGTGATGAGCAGGACGAAGAATACCCGTGCCTGAAGCGCATCAATATATTGTCACACTCCATGGGTAACCGTGTTCTCAGACAGGCATTGCGTGCATGGAACAAGTACGATCTGCCCGATGGTGTCCCGTTACTTTTTCGCAACACTTTCCTGGTTGCTGCTGACGTCGTTAATGAAACGCTGGAAAAAGGCAACCCGGGCGAACTGATCTCGCATGCTTCGCGCAATGTTTCGGTCTATTTTGCTTCTGATGACCTGGCGCTGAGATCGAGCAAGGTTTCCAACCTGAAGAACAAGATTGCTTCCAGACGTCTCGGGCACACCGGACCTGAAAACATCAACAAGGTCAACTCGAACGTGTATGCGATTGACTGCGACAATTACAATACACGCTATGACAGTCCCAAAGGCCACACCTATTTTCTGGAAGACGAAAACGGCAATTCCGGCAAGATATTTGAACACATGTTTGACAGCATGAAGCACGGTCGTGTAGATGTCGATGACAGGAAATATCGCCTGAAGATCCTCTGACTCCGCCGGTTAATACCAAGCGAAATAATGAGCACTGTCAGCGGCTTTCCTCCCATAGCAGACAAGAATGCGATCATCCTGGTTCTGGGCTCCATGCCCAGCATCAAATCACTGCAAGCGCATCAGTACTATGCGCATCCACGCAACAGCTTCTGGTTCATTATGTCTGCTTTGTTTGCCGACAACCGCGTAACTGATTACGAAGAGAAGAAGGCCTTATTACTCAACAACAGGATTGCACTATGGGATGTGTTGAAATCATGCCAGCGCAGAGGCAGTCTCGATTCGTCGATAACCAACAGCACGATCGAGGTTAATGACTTCAATACCTTCTTCGCTGAACACAAATCAATAAAAGCCGTATACTTCAATGGCGCACGAGCCGAGCAGGAATACAGAAGACACGTCATTCCTGCACTAGCTCAAAAGTTTTCGACCCTGGAATACACACGCCTGCCCTCGACCAGCCCCGCCATGGCCAGTCTCAGCCGCGAACAGAAACTGCAGCAGTGGCGTGTCATCCATCAGTCTCTGTAAAACAG
>JASFVM010000159.1:0-6495 GCA_050049835.1 Gammaproteobacteria bacterium | reverse complement strand
TTGTGGCGCTGGTACTTACCGCATTCGGCACCGCTTTTTCTGATGTCATCATTGATGCACTGGTGGTAGAGAACGGTAACCGTACCGGGCAGACAGCACGCTTTCAGGGTATGCAGTGGATAGCCTTTCGTGTTGCAGCCATCCTGACCGCGTTGACCGGCGGGTACCTGGCAACGTTGTTTGAACCGGCAACGGCATTGCATGTGGCTGCGACCATTACCATGCTGGCGCCCATCGCAGTGTTGACCATGGCGTACCTGGTGGTGCGCGAACAGCCGGCGCAAATGGACATCGCCGAGTTGCGCGCCACCACACGCAGTACACTGGCGGCAATCAAATCGCCGACCTTGCAGATCTCCGCTGCTTTCCTTGCTATCTGGTGTTTCAGTCCCGCCTTCGGTACGCCAATGTACTATCACATGGTCGATGTGCTGCACTTCGATCAGCAATTCATTGGCCAACTCACAGCGCTGACTTCGGTCGGCGGACTGGTTGGCGCCATACTGTTCACCCGACTGCTCGCCAACAAGTCAGTGACTTTTCGCGCTACCTTCGCAGTGATTGCCGCATCATGCGTCATCCTGACCTTTCACCTGCTGACGCAACCGAGTAGTTATGCCTCGCAACTGGCGCCGGTGTTGAATGTAGTCTCTGGTGCCATCATGCAGATCGGTGCGCTGACGATCTTCGCTTTAGCTGCCATTGCCTGTCCGCCACGCGCCGAGGCTTTTACCTTTGCGGCGCTCATGAGCCTTTATAACGGCGCCGAGCAGTTTTCCGCCATTATTGGCTCGCGGCTGTACGACCAGTATTTCGATCAGCAACTCGGTCCGTTGCTATGGGTCGCGTCTGGTTCGTTTCTGTTATGCCTGTTGATGCTGCCGTTGCTCCGCCGTCTGGATAAGATTGCGGATGATGACGACGATGATGATGTCTTGTTTGAAGCAGCAGAGGCGTGACAAAGCCATTCAGCTGCTGAGCGCCCGAGATTGGTGGAACATACACAGTCACTATCAGCGACTGATTTATTTCTTTTAACTTGTAACCACTGTAAAGTGTTTGCTGGCGTAACAGCACCTCAGGATGCAGATGGCTGCTGTCGACCTGTCTGATAAATGACAGTTATATTTTATTCGATTGCTATTCGTGGCCTGAAAATGGCTCTGGCAGCATTTATCCGCCAATGGTTACCGATTTGAATATGCGAACAGGCTCACAACGCGATTTTTAAGGATCGTAATCGGATCAGAAATAAAGTTGATTCGTGACAATATGCGCGGCATGAAAGCCGTCAGTTGACTGCGCCTGAAAAAGGGTGCATTGGACTGTTCGTCATTATCAAGGATATGCCTTTTGTAACGAGGTGACTGCATCTCAGGCGCATGTTCATACTCCAGTGCATCAAGTGCTTTGCGCAAGTTTTGTCGTAAAGAATAATCAGCCTCTGCCATAATAATCTCCGGTATCTTCCCTGAGTATCGACAGTTTCGATAACGGTCAGATTAAAAATATTTGCGCGAACATTACGTTGTAGCAGACAGTAAAACCAATTGAATGTACCGATGCCACCTATTGATATTTATCAATGTCAAGGGAAGGAGCGATTATTCATTTACGCAATGATAGTCATAAGTCGCATTAACACAATATCAAGCCACCTATCGACTCCAGTAGATATATCACCTTGATACTTTCAATTAGTCATCCGTTACTCGATCTCTGATAATACAGGCAGTGGTTGAAGCAGATGATCTTGATTACAGACATCTATTGCCCTGATTAACTGAAATATGAAAGCACTTCCAGATAAAGAATAACAACATTGACCAGATGCAGGCCTGGATGAAAAAGATTATTGAGACCGCATTACCGTTCATGCGGTGGTTCCCGATAACACACCAAACGTTACGCGCTGATTTTGTCGCCGGTATCACAGTTGCCCTCGTACTCATCCCGCAGAGCATGGCCTATGCACAACTGGCGGGACTGCCGGTAGTGTATGGTTTATACGCGTCGTTTGTCCCGGTGATTGTTGCTTCACTGTGGGGTTCCTCTAACCAGCTTCATACTGGACCGGTAGCCATGCTATCTCTCATGTCGGCTGCTTCGCTCATGTCATTCGCAACGCCTGGCACTACAGATTTTATCCAGCTTTCAATTATGCTTGCACTGATGGTTGGTGTGCTCCGTTTGCTACTGGGCATATTTCGTCTGGGCGCAATCGTCAATCTTCTCTCCAGTCCGGTAATCGTCGGATTCACAAATGCCGCTGCATTAATTATCGGCCTGTCCCAATTAAGTAAAGTTCTGGGCGTTCCGTTTCCGCGATCTGACACGTACCTGGCAGACTTGTGGCAGGTAATAGCGCAGCTCCCGCAAGTTCATTGGTGGACACTCGCATTTGCTGCCAGTGCGGTGTTGATAATAGTGGCTTTGCGACACACCTTTCCACGCGCCCCGGCAGTTCTGGTTGCGGTCGCTATCACAACTCTGATCAGCGCCTACACTGGCTATGAAAACAAAATCACGATAGCGACTGAACAAATCCGTGATGCTGAGGCCGTGGCAACCTTACAGGCATATTCGGCAACCCGGGATCAGATCTCCAGCTACACCAATCAGCTGACCGATAACAATCAGCGTGCAAGCAAACTCGAAAAGAGCGGTAACTCACATGATATTCGTGAGGCACGTGATTTACGCACGCAGGCTACTGTACTTCAATATGAGCTGGGAATATTCAAACAGGAGAACAATGCCCGTCTTGTAGCTCTGAATTCGATCCCTCTCGAATCTGTTATTGACACGCATGAAAACCAGCTTTTTTACCGTTCCAGCGAGTTGCCGAATCATCTGACCGGTGACGGCAAGGCATGGCGTTTTAGCAGTCTGTCGGGTAACGAGATTACGTTAACTGCTGGCGGCGCCGTCGTCGGAGCGATACCTCAGGGGTTGCCTGGTTTCGAAATACCGGTCATTGATATTGATCTTATGATAGCTCTGCTGCCCGCAGCTATGGTAATGGCACTAATCGGATTCATGGAGGCAACATCCATTTCAAAGGCCATAGCCACAAGTACAGGTGATCGGATCAATACTAACAAAGAGCTCATTGGCCAGGGCCTGGCAAACATCGCCGGCAGTTTCTTCGGCTCCTATACCGTTAGCGGCTCCTTCTCAAGATCAGCCGTTGCATCTCGCACCGGTGCCAGAACCGGGTTATTTGCCATCATCAGCGCGCTCGCAGTAGTAGCCGTATTGATTGCTTTTACTTCATATCTGTATCATCTTCCCCAGGCAGTGCTTGCAGTGATTGTTATGATGGCTGTATTCAGCCTGATTCGGATAACCCCGTTGATTCATGCATGGAAGGTCGATCGCATTGGCGCCTCTATCGGTGTAATCACTTTCTTTGCTACACTGTTGCTTGCTCCGGCAATTGCTAATGGAATCCTGCTCGGCATTGCGCTCACAGTACTGCATTATCTGATTCGCACGATGAAGCCTCGCGTCGAAATAGTCGGTCGCAAGTCAAATGGTACACTCGGTGGCATTCTTTCTCACCGTTTACAACCTATCAGCGAGCACTTCGTACCGGTTCGCTTCGATGGCTCACTTTCATTCGCCAATGTGGCGTATTTCGAAGACATGATCCTCGAGTCACATGCAAGGTTTCCCGGAGCAAAGGTCATTCTGGTCATAGGAAGTGGAATCAATGTGGTGGATGCCTCCGGGGTAGAAAAGATCCGGGAAGTTGCACGCCGCCTGAACGACATGGGTATTCAGCTGGCGTTTAGCAGCCTCAAACTCCAGGTGATGAATGTTTTCGAGAGAAGCGGATTGACGCAGGAACTTGGCAAAGATGTATTCTTTACAGACAAAGAGACTGCCTTACATCAACTTTCTGAACGTTACCATGCGCCTGCCACTGCACACCTGTATAAAGTTGATTCAGGTTCCTCAATCACCGACAAACTTGCATACAGCGATTCGCGATAGTGGCAGAAAAGGTAAATAAACGGTCTGACTCAGATCCTGGCCGCAGCCCGGAAAACCGGCCTGACTTGCCATTATGTGAAAAAACCAGACGCAACCAATAAACACTCAGCTAGAAATCTGGCCCTATCACCAGATAGAAAGCACTCTGGTTGATGCTGGAATAACCATAACCGATATAGGCTGAACCAAGGATTGTATCTGCACCCCAGAAAATCGAGCCGGCCTTGATCCAGTCGTATGCTGCAGTGTTTGTGTTCAAGCTGTCATTGATACGCCCTGCTTCCAGTGACAGTCCGAGGTACATCCCGCTGCCAAGTTGTGACGGCAAGCTGGCATACTGATAATAGTAGCTTGCAGTGGCGAGGTTATAGCGCGTACCGGTCAGCTGCTCCAGGTATAAGCCGGAAAGCCGCCTGGGCCCGCCGAGCTCGAATACTTCGTAGACTGGCAGGTCATCCACCCCACTGAGTTCATCGCCCCACTCCAGTGACACAGAAACAGTGTTTTCTCCGAGACTTGTTACACCAGTCAATTTTGCCTGCGCCTTGGTGAAGTCCTCGACAGTGCCATCCTCCTCATCAGTTACAGAGGCGACATCAATTGAGGTATATAAACCTGATCGGGGAAAAACAGGCCTGTCCAGCTGATCGATGACGCCATGTACGATAATACCCGTCTGCTTTGCATCCTGCGAATCGAGCAGCGGGGTAGCGATACCGAAATCCGGTTCGCCCTTGATCTGACTGGCGAAGGGGCCGACTCTGAACTCACCCAGGCTGCCGGTGACACCCAGATCGATACCGATCTGGAAGCGATTGACGCGGAATTCTCCCAGGCGGATATCTTCCTGGTAATACTGATAAAAAGTTCTGCTTGCCTCGAGATATGGTGTGACAAAGGCACCATCGCTCACCTGCATTGGCTGGATAAATGCAGTACGCAGAATCGAATCATAACCAATCTGCATATCCGTACGCCATTCCGCACCGAGTGAATTGATCCAGGTCCGCCGGTAACTCGCAGCCAGGTTAAGCCGTGACGGGCTGGTAAAATCCGTGGCAGCGCCCAGACCGAACTTGAGATAACCCGGACCCCATGGCTTGCTTTCGGCCGTGATAACAATATTGGCATTGTCATTGTCGGGAACTACTGAATAGCCCACGTATGAAAAGTCACCGCGTCCGAAAATGTGCGAAATATCCCTGTTCAGTTGCCTGGTATCAAATCCCGCTTCGGGTTCTGTCTTGATATCTCGCTCTACAGCTTCTGCATTGGCTGCACCGGTTGTATCTACCGTGATCGACTGCACATGAATTGCAGGCGGCACTCTACTCTGTCGTGAAGATAGCCATGCCTGGTATTCATCCGGCGCCACCGCCAGCATCGCCAGCATTTTTTCCTTGTCCAGTGCTGCACGCACACCGCGTTCGATAATTTCCCGCTGGTTGGAAAAGGAGGATGAATCAAACCCTTCCAGGTCAGGCACAATCAGGATGTCATCCGATGTCAATTGTTCGAGTGACAGTTGAACGTTTTGCTCTGTCAGCAACACGATTGACTGTATCGCCACATCAATCGAGCTTTTGATCTTTTCTTTTGGTTTGGGCCCGGTGCCGAGATTGACGGCGATAATGACATCACCACACAGGTTTCGCGCAATGTCGACCGGCAGATTTCTTACCAGACCGCCATCGACATAGACCCTGCCCCCGATTTCAGTCGGCGCGATAACGCCCGGTAGCGACATGCTGGCACGCATGATTCTTGGCAGTTCGCCTTTGCTGAAAATCTGCAGCTCGCCGGTTTCCAGATCAGTGGCTGTAGCACGATACGGCGTCGGTAATTCATCAAAATCCAGGCTGGATATTGACGCCCCGGTTCCAATCAGATCCTTCAGGAAAAGTTCGAACTTGTAGCCGGCAGAGGCACCGGACGGCAACTGAACGCCATCGTTGTAGCCAAGCGTAAAATCGAATAAAGGCCTGTAGTTATCTTTTTTTATCTGCTGCGGAATCTCGGAACGCGGCGGCCGATCATCGAAAAGTGAGTCGAGATCAGTTTCAGTAATCACCTTCTCCATCTGCAGCGGACTCACACCCGTGGCCCAGGTTCCTCCAACCAGCGCACCCATGCTGGTACCGACTACACAGTCGACAGGAACATGCAGTTGCTCGAGCACCTTGAGCACACCGATATGGGCCATACCGAGCGCACCCCCGCCAGACAGCACAAGCCCTACTTTCGGTCGTTGACTGTATTCAAAATTTACAGGTGCAGGAATGGCCTGTGGTTGCAGAAACAGGGAACATATCAAGAAGAGAAAGACGCTAAAGCGCAAGTACGGAAACATACATTAATTCAGGTTTGCAGGCATATAGCACTGAACTGTGAAGATCAGCACCCTATGAATTTCTGGTTGCTGATTACTCGGTGACACAAATGTAATCGTATATTCAATTTAGATCAATTCTTTTTGACTTCCGACAACTGTCAGTC
>JASFVM010000160.1:0-6495 GCA_050049835.1 Gammaproteobacteria bacterium | reverse complement strand
CAGACCTTTTAACATCTCTGTGCCTCCGTGCCTCTGTGGTTGCTTTCTAACTAACTAACTGGCTTCGCCTGGGTAATCAGCAATACCCGGATCATTCATCACGCCAACCAGCTTCGGATGATTGACCTTGGGCAAACGCAGGACATTGTCCTTGCCTTTATTCTTCACAATATAGTCACGCACAACATCCCACATCAGGCGGCCTTTCGGTGTCCGGTTTACCTGTGCCCAGCCGGCAACCTTGTAGGTCTGGTCTGCTTCGATCAAATGGCCATTATCGAGGCGTGCGTCGGATATACGCTCATACAGCTTCTTCTCCGGTTCAATGGTGTAATCCAGACCGCCGACGCGGACCATGTCACCGCCTGACTGCAGGTAGGGATCCGGGTCGAACAGGTTGTCTGCAACCTGTTCGAGGATGTTTAACAGGTCATGACCGGTCATTTCCTGCACATAGGTTTCACCATAGGTCATGGAACACTGTGTCATTACATCTTCCATGGTGATCCATTCGCCTTTCAGCGTGGTGGTGCCCCAGCGTACGCCTGCAGAGAGCGCGACATCGGCATCGTATTCCTCGCGCAGGGCATTACACAGTAACTGGTCCCAGGTACCCATGAAGTTACCGCGGCGATAGAGTGTGCGGTCTGCGATAGCCAGTTTTTCATCGAGGATTTCCTTGTAGGTCTTGCCAACGCGGCTCTTGTTGAAGTGCATCTTCTTGACGCGGCTCTCGATGATGTTTTCATCATACTTGGTGCTGCGCATCTGGTCGACGTAGGCCTGCAGTTCCTTGTCGGCGGGCAATGCGTCAGAAAAGATCGGCAGCATTTCGTAATTCATTGACTTGAGCTTGCCGTCATCGATATCGAAATCCATCACGCCGAGGAACTTGCCGTTGGAGCCGGCATTGGTGACCCAGCATTCATGACCTTCAACATTCTTTACTTTCACTGGTTTAGGAATACCGTCATGGGTATGGCCACCAAAGACAGCATTCAGCCCCGGTACGCGTTCGGCCATCTTGACGTCAACGTCCATGCCGTTGTGGGACAGCAATACGATAGCATCCGGATTTTCATCCTCGCGGATATTTTCGACCAGTTCGATCATGTCCGGCTCACGCAAGCCGAATGACCAGTCAGGGAAGAATTCCTGCGGGTTGGCATTGGCGGTACGCGGGAAAGCCTGGCCGACGACACAGATACGCGCACCGCCAACTTCGCGAATGACATACGGCTGGAAGGCGTGGCCGGTATCCTCATCGTAAAGGCCGCGGCCATCGTATTTCTCAACCATGGTGAGGTATTCGTCACCGAACAGTGATGATTCCTTGACGCGAACGTTCTGGCCGATGAAGTCACCCTTGAACAGGGCAACGTTGCTCAGTACTTCATCCTCCCGGTAAGTAAATTCCCAGTGGCCGACCATGACATCGATACCCAGAATATTGGAGGCCTCCACCATGTCGACACCGCGTGTCCACAGCGAAGTGCCGGAGCCCTGCCACAGGTCGCCGCCATCGAGCATCAGTGTGTTTTCACGGCCGCCCATTTGATCGCGCAGCTGGTCAGCCAGGGTTTTCATATGTGCCATGCCGCCCATACGGCCATATTTCTCTGCAGCCTGGTTAAAGTTCAGATAGGTATAGGCATAGGCTTCGGGTGAATTCTCTTTCAATCCCATTTCCTTCAGCAGGGCCTTGCCGACCATGTGCGGAGGGCGGCCAAAGGCATCACCCATACCGAGATTGACATTGGGTTCACGGAAGTAAACGGGATTGAGCTGACCATGAAAGTCAGTGCAATGAAGAATACGCACATTGCCGCGTTTCGGGACCTTGTAAAAATCATCAGGAAGAATGCCGGCAGCGACATCTTTGCTACATGCTGATAACCAGGGAAATGTTCCGGCAGCAGCACCGGCACTCAACAGTTTAAGGAAATCTCGGCGATCAATACGCGACATGTTTACGAACCTCTCTTAATAGCGATAATGCGCATTATTCTTATCAGCAGCAGATAATATCGCAGTTTTGATAAAAATGTTAATTAGTAATTATTAATGTAGCCTGGCGATTTCATATTGATTTTATTCGAAAAAAACCGGCAGATTAGTTACGCATCGAACGCCTGTTCGGGTTAATATCCACGGCCCATGAAACTCCGTCTTTTGCTGATACTCTGCCTGTCTTTGGGCCTGCTTGATGCAGCACAGGCCGATATCGTCAAACCTGCACTGGTCGAAATCAGTGCCAATACCAAAGGCGAAGTGAATATCGAAGTCAGGGCCAGCATTGAAGCGTTGCTGACCGGTATCAACGCCCGCTACAAGAACACCCAGGATGCACCCACCGCCGAAGAATATGATGAGCTGCGGGTGCTGCAGGCTGACCAGCTTGCAATCGAGTTCGAACCATTCAAACAGGAATTTCTCGACCAGATATTTCTCAAGGTCGATGGCACCCCCGTAACGCTGGAAATTGTCGATATCACCATACCGGAACCCGGCTACACCAAGGTTCCCCGTATCAGCGTGATCAATCTCCGCGGAGACATCGACCAGAGTGCCACCAGTTTGCAGTGGTACTACCCGGCAAGTTTCGGTGACAACGCGGTGCGTGTTCGGCAGGTTGATGAAGACAATGAACTCTGGCACTGGTCCGAGTGGCAATGGCTGCGCAAGGACGAAGCCAGCGAGCCTTTTTCGCTGGAAGAGGTGTTCACGCAACGGCCGATCGCGGAAGTTGTACTGTCTTACGTCTTCATAGGTTTCGAGCACATCGTGCCAAAGGGTACCGACCATATATTGTTCATCATCGGGATTTTTTTGCTGAGCACGAGGATGAAACCGCTGTTGTGGCAGGTGACCATGTTTACCGTGGCGCATACCCTGACGCTGGCATTGTCGATGAAAGGTTATATCAACCTGCCAGCCAACATCGTCGAGCCATTGATTGCATTATCCATCGCCTACGTCGGTATCGAAAATATATTCGCGCATTCACTGCACAAGAGCAGGCTGGTACTGGTTTTCCTCTTTGGCCTGTTGCATGGCATGGGCTTTGCCGGCGTGCTGGCAGAATTCGGCATGCCGCCAAACGCGTTTGCGACCGCGTTGATCAGCTTCAACGTGGGCGTCGAACTGGGGCAAATTGCGGTAATTATTCTGATGTATCTACTGGTGGGATTATGGTTCCGGGCAAAGCCCTGGTACCACCAGCGGATAACGGTACCGGCGTCATTGATCATTTCGGTCACTGGTCTTTACTGGACCTGGGACCGTATCGTCTTTTAGCTTCTTGCTTCACTTTATCAAGACCATATACACCGCAGAGACGCAGAGAAAAAATATGACTCATCCGGTCATGCCTGGCACCGCAGACAGGGACCATAAATAATGCTGTTGCATATTTTTTTCCGGTATATACATGGCAAAGCTTTCCTCAGTGTCTCTGCGCCTCTGTGGTGAAAAACACAGAATTCCTAAAGCATATTGCTATTTGCCCTTGATATAACGGTCATCGTCAAAGGTGCTGACCCAGTCGGGGTGATAGACGACAAAGATCGTAATCAGCATGCCGGTGACGAATGCCTCCGGGAACATGATCAGGGGCAGATACTGCAACGATTCCTCGATCAACTGCTGGTTGGGGTAGGCATGTAACACTGCAAGCAACGCAATTGCGCTCAATCGACTGACGGCAATTGCCACACCGGCGCCAAAGAAGGCGCAGATAAATATGTAGATGAAAAAGTTGTCTGGCAGCCACTTTTGCGAAGCTTTCAGAATAAGATAACTGACAATTATTGGTATAACGATGCTCAACAGGCTGTTGATTCCCAGGCTGCTCCAGTCAGATGCCTGTAACAACAGCGAAGCCAGCATTGTGATGGTGAGTCCGATAATGGCCAGTGGCCAGCCGAACATCAGGGTAAACAGTGTTGCCCCCAGGTGATGAAAGCCAAGGCCTGGCGATATGCCTGCCTTGATGCCCCAGATACTCAGCAGGATGACAACGGCGCCGAGAAATACATGCTGGTTCTCCTGTTTCTCCAACAGCACTTTCCAGGGTGCCTGCCTTATCGCCACTAACAGGCACAGCAGGAACATCAGATTGCCTGTCCATAACAGGATGCCGGGCAACAGTCCGGATGGAATATGCAATCCCACCAGCCAGTTAATGTCCAGATTCATATCATGTCATTGCCTGCTGAGTGCATTGCGTAGAAAAGCCTGTCAGAAATTCGCACAGCATAAACCGTAATTGTAATGGAATTCTTCGATCATTCCTGCTTAAATCCGCGCCATGTTTCAACCCAAAGAGCTCTTTATCGGCCTGCGTTACACCCGCGCCAAGCGTAAAACGCATTTTGTCTCCTTTATCGCCTTCATATCGATTGCCGGCGTATCACTGGGTGTTTTTGCTTTGATCGTTGTGCTTTCGGTAATGAACGGTTTCGGTAATGAACTTCGTGACCGGACATTGAGTATGACTTCGCATGCCACCATTACCGGTTTCGATGGTACCGTGAGTAACTGGGAACAGAATGCGGAAATGGCGAAAAACAACCCTGGTGTAGTCAGCGCTGCACCCTACATACGCAAGGAAGTCATGCTCTCCAACGGCAGACGTGTCAGCGGCGCACTGGTAAGAGGCATTGACCCGGATGCAGAAAAGACGGTATCGACGGTCGCAGACAAGATGGTCTCCGGTGAACTGGGCAACCTGCAAGCGGGTGACTATGGCATCGTTATCGGACGCGAGCTGGCCAATGCACTGGGCGTCTATGAAGGCGACAGGGTGACTGTGATTACGCCCGAGGCCAGTGTTACGGCGGTTGGTATTATGCCGAGGTTGCGTCGGTTCAGGATCGTCGGCGTATTCGAAGTCGGCATGCACGAGTTCGACAGTGCTATGGCCTATATTCATATCGACGATGCAGCCAGACTATTCCATCTCGATGAAGGCAAGGTTAACGGCATACGCCTCAAATTGACTGATTTATTCGAGGCACAGAAAATCACCCGCGAACTCGACAAGGTATTTGGCGAAGAATACTGGATTCGCGACTGGACACGGCAGCACAGTAACTTTTTCAAGGCGCTGAAAACCGAGAAGACCGTGATGTTCATCATTTTGTTGATGGTGATTGCCGTCGCCGCATTGAATATCGTATCAACACTGATGATGACAGTGACCGACAAGGAAGCAGATATCGCCATACTGCGGGCACTGGGAATGACGCCGGGCAGTATTATGACCATTTTCATCATCCAGGGCACGGTGATAGGCATGTTCGGCACACTCATCGGTGTTGCCGCAGGCATACCTGTTGCGCTTAATGTGTTCGATATCGTTTCCTGGCTGGAACAATTGTTCAACACCGATTTCCTGCCATCGGATGTTTATTACATCAGCGACATCACCGCCGACGTGCGCCCGCGGGAAGTGATCACCTATGCCGTGGCTGCATTCGCGATAACCATTCTGGCCACGATCTATCCGGCCTGGCGCGCTTCCCGCACTATGCCCGCAGAGGCTTTACGCTATGAATAGGCCGCAGTTCAGCCTGCAGGCAGTCGATCTCTGCAAGGATTACCGGGAAGGCAGCGGCGAAGCGCTGCGGGTGTTGAAGCATATCAATTTCACCATCAGGTCGGGTGAAACAGCCGCGATCATCGGCAGTTCGGGATCGGGTAAATCCACATTACTCAACCTGCTCGGCGGGCTCGATAAACCTACATCGGGACATGTCATGCTGAACAGCGATAATATGTTTACCGTTGATGAAAAATCACGCTGTCATGCGCGCAACCAGCACCTCGGATTTATCTACCAGTTTCATCATTTGCTGCCTGAGTTTACTGCTCTTGAAAACGTGGCCATGCCGAAATTAATCAACGGCACGAATAAAGACGAGGCGTGTGAGCACGCGACCCAGTTGCTGTCAGAAGTCGGGCTGGGTCAACGACTTGACCACAAGCCAGGCGAGCTGTCCGGTGGCGAGCGACAGCGTGCGGCAATCGCAAGGGCACTGATCAACGGCCCGGATTGTATCCTGGCCGATGAACCAACCGGCAACCTCGATCGCAAGAATGCCGAGATGGCACTGGAGCTCATCATGCAACTCAACCAGAGCTACCAGACCGCGTTGATCATGGTTACCCATGATCTGCATATTGCAGAGCGACTGGGAACGGTTTATGTCCTCGAAGACGGGATATTGCAGCTTCAGTAGGGGCGAGGAACCAGGGACGAGGGAAAGCTCGGCCAGTACATTATCAGCTGCAGTATGACAATCGCGTTACCAGGCCAAAAAACCGTTAAATCCATGTTAGTCAGATAAAGCCCTGATCTCGCTTCACCTCGTCCCTCGCCACTTTCAGTTCTTGACCGACATAGAATTTAAAACCATACTTGCAGCATCTGGCACTCAAGTGCTATGAGTGCCAGAATTTCCGTTTAAACAGACAAAACTGAACAATGCACGA
>JASFVM010000158.1:0-6509 GCA_050049835.1 Gammaproteobacteria bacterium | reverse complement strand
TGGTCTTTTACATGGGATTACATGGCGCACCAACTTTGTGCAAAGAGCTCGTGGCGCATGGATTGCCCGCCAGCACACCGGTCGCCCTGGTGGAGCAGGGAACGACGCCACAGCAGCGTGTATTTACCGCGACGCTTGATACGCTGCTGGAAGTGATTGCAAATGAGGATATCAAGCCGCCAACGCTGATTATTGTTGGTGAAGTTGTTACACTTCATGACAAGCTCAAATGGGTTGAAGAGCATCACAGTGATGATGCCGAGGGCATATTTGCCTACAAAAACTAAAACCGGCAGTTCACCTGATGAACTGGCTGACTAAATGTGCAAAAACAGTCTTGTCTGCAAATTAATTTAAGCAAATTCTGAAACACGCATAATGAAAAATTCAATATCATATTTACATCTCATCAGGTCGTTTCTGCTTCTGTCAGCGTTCTTCCTGCCTGCAACGGAAGTCCTGGCTGAAACGCGCTATGTCAGTGATCAACTCAGTATCCCGATGCGCACCGGGGCATCGAACAAGCACCGAATTATTGATTTTCCCAGGAGCGGTACCCCGCTCGATATCAAGGAAACCAGTGATGACGGGACCTACGTCAGGGTAAAGGCTCCGGATGGTGAAGAGGGCTGGGTTGAACAGCAATATCTGATGAAGCAGCCAAGCGCACGCGACCGTATCGTCGTCATCGATAAAAAACTGGAAAAATCCAGAATACAGGTAAAAAAACTCAAACAGCAGTTAGCAGAACTTGAATCCCAGAACAGGGAACTGAACACACAGTTGAAGCAGTCACAACGTGAAATGCAATCAATGGAAAGCAGTATGGATAAACTGAAGCGTGTTTCTGCCAATCCGCTTGCGCTGGCGAACGAAAATAAAACACTCGAATCACAACTGAACAAGTTGTCTGCATCCAACGCCATCCTGATCGAAGAAAATAAACAGCTTGCCGATGCATCGACAAAGGAGTGGTTTATGCTGGGTGCGGCGGTTTCCCTGGGAAGCTTGCTCTTTGGACTGATCATTACTCGCATCAACTGGAGACGCAAACGTAACAGCTGGGGAGACTTCTAACAACCTGTCCGCTCGCATCAACGCATAATAAAATCTGTTCACACATTGAAATTCTCTGTACATCCATAAACCTGGTATATAGAGAAATCACCATGAAACGGGTATAGTGTGCGTCCCTGCGCGAAGGCTGATCTTCAGGCGCTGTCTGAAGCGGGATTATCGCTGAAGAATGAGGCCAGGAAGAATCCGCCACATGGTTGAAGTGCCAATTGAAGATTTTGGTTACGACGAACATGGCAAGCACGTGAAGAAGCCGCTTGAAGGTGTCAAGATTGCCGGTTATGCGGGATCTCAGACCAACCGACCTTCTGGTGTAGAAGGCGAGTCATTTGAGAACCCGAAGTACCTGGACACGATTATTGAAACAATGGGTGCGGAACCTGTAGACACAGTTGACAAGAAAGTATCATGCTGTGGCGATGCTCCGACATTCACCGGGCCTGAGAAATCACAGGCCTTGATCAGGGACATTATGGAGGCGGCTTGGGCTGGCTGCGCTGATATGATTGTTACACCATGCCCCTGTGTGCCAGATCAATGTTGAAGTCTACCAGGACAGGATCAACGCCAAATACAGCACCAGTTTCAATATTCCAGTGACTTGTTGATACAACACGCAGATGTCAGTGGCTTATGGCAAAAGCGGAAATGAAGCCGGGCCTGGCGGCCAGATAATTCCTGCTAAAAAGCTGGAAGAAATTGCAGGCAATCAAAATCTGGAAAAAATAAGCTATAATGCTATTAATAACTTATAAACAATATTTAAAAATAATAACTGAAGCCCGGTTTATCCGGGCTTTTTTTATGCATATCCGTCTGGCTAAGCCTTTAAACATGTCAGGTTGCCGCCTTGATAAAGGTCAATGCGTACCCCGGTGATTCGTGTACAGTTTTTTCTTTTTTACACGTTTTCCTGCACCCTATGATCAATCCTGAAAAAGATGTTGCTACTGGTATTCCGCTGTTTCGACTGGCGTTCCGTCCTTTTTTTCTGGGGGCGGGTTTTTATTCAGTAGTGGTGGTTTCAGTCTGGATGGCGGTGACGGTTTTTGATACATCATTTGTCGTGGACGTGTGGCCTCCTGCAATATGGCATGCTCATGAAATGCTGTTTGGCTACGGGCTGGCGGTAGTTGCGGGGTTTTTGCTCACCGCTATCAAGAACTGGACAGGCGTGCAGACTATCAGAGGTGCAAGCCTGCTTTTATTGTTTTCTCTGTGGGCAATTGCGCGCGGGATTCCACTGATCGATATCGATCATGCCATTGAACTGATGGCTGTGTTCGACGTCTTGTTCATGTTGATGTTCATTACAGCCGCCGCGATACCCGTTATCAAGGTCAAACAATATTCACAGACAGGCATAATATCCAAGCTGGTGCTGTTGTTAATAAGTAACCTGCTGTTTTATCTCGGTGCACTCGGGCTGGTTGCAGACGGTGTCCGCTGGGGTCTGTATTCGGGTTTATACATGCTGATTGCACTGGTCCTTGTTATGGGGAGGCGTGTCATTCCGTTTTTTATCGAAAAAGGGACGGACAGTGATGTCATCGTACGCAACTGGAAATGGCTGGATATAACAAGTCTTGTCCTGTTGCTGCTGCTTTGGGTTATCGATGTTTTTTCTGAATATCGTTTTATTGTATCGCTTATCGCCGCCCTGCTGTTCATCGTACATGTTATAAGGATGATTGGCTGGTATACATCGGCTATCTGGAACAAGCCGCTTCTCTGGGTTCTGTATCTGGCCTATCTGTCTATTGTCACCGGGTTTCTGCTCAAGAGCCTGGAATACTGGCTTGTCATTTCACCTTTTCTCTCGGTTCACGCCTTTGCGTATGGCGGCATAGGTGTGATGACGCTGGGTATGATGTCGCGGGTCACGCTCGGGCATACCGGGCGCAATGTCTCTGAGCCGCCAGCGCTGTTGTTCTGGTGTTTCGTATTACTGTTGGCCGGCGCAGTTGTGAGGGTCGTTTTTCCGCTTTTCAATAACGGCCTGTATGTTTACTGGATCGGCCTGTCGCAAATACTGTGGATTGCATCATTTGTTGTATTTCTGGTCGTCTATACGCCAATGCTGGTTACACCGCGTATCGATGGGCGGGATGGATAATAAACACGGGGACGAGGGACGAGGTCCCAGGGGATCTGTGGCCGGTTATAACGAAAAAACAAGGGGCGGGCGGTGCCCACCCGCTTATATATTATTTGTTGCGGATGATATACACGGCGAATGCGATGATGCCTGCGGCTACCAGAGCGATAATGTGCTCACTATGCAGCAGACTGTGCACAGTTTCATCAGCTAAATGACCTGGATGTGCATATACAGCCTGAGAGCCGGAGCTTGAGAGCAAGGCAAGTGCAGAAAGTTGTTTGAGACGTTTAGCAAAATTCATTTAAGGGCTCCTGTATCTGTCAGCGCACTTTAACGGTTGTCAGTTCTTCACCATCGGGATCCGTTAGATGCACAGCGCAGGCTATACAAGGATCGAAGCTGTGGATGGTGCGTAATATTTCAACAGGCTGCTCAGGATCGTGCAAGGTATGATTATCCTGCAGGGCGGCTTCATAGGCGCCGGGCTGGCCATTCGGATCTCGAGGGCCAGCATTCCATGTGCTGGGGACGACCGCCTGGTAATTATTGATCTTTTCGTCTTCAATCACAATCCAGTGTGCGAGAGCGCCACGGGGTGCCTCCATGTAGCCAACACCGCGGGCCTGCTTCGGCCAGGATGACGGCTCCCACAGTATTTCGTTGAAGGTTTTGGTGTCACCCGCCTTGATGTTGGTAATAAGATCGTTATACCAGCCCTGCATGGCGTCGGCGAAGATTTTGGTCTCCAGCCCGCGTGCAGCTGTGCGTCCCAGGGTCGAAAACAGGGCGGTGACCGGTACATCGAGTTTTTTCAACGTCATATTGACCAGTTCCTTGGCCTGATCATTGCCGGTTGCATACAGCATCAATACGCGTGACAGGGGGCCGACTTCCATTGCATTGCCTTTCCAGCGCGGTGATTTCAGCCATGAGTAGGACTGGTCGACATCCAGATGCTGGTAGGGTGGTTTGGGTCCGGTGTAATTCAGGTTGGTCTCACCATCATAGGGATGCAGGCCTTGCTGCTTGCCACCATCATAGTCGTACCAGGAATGGGCAACATATTCCTGGATCTGGCTCGGGTCATTCATATCGACTTCATGCACTGTAGTGATATCACGGTTCAGGATTGCACCGCCAGGAACCAGGTAGGAAGACGGATCACCCATACCCTTGCCCGCAGCCGGGAAGTCGCCATAGGTCAGGAAGTTACCGAGTCCCTCTCCGCGCGAACCCCAGTCCTTGTAGAAGCCCGCGATTGCGAGCAGATCAGGAATGTAGACCTGGTCAACAAATATTTGCATCTGGTTGATGATGTCCTGGACCTGTGACAGTCGCTTGGAATTGATAGCTGAGTCGGAATTAAGATCTATCGGACAGGCAACACCACCGACCAGGAAGTTCGGGTGCGGGTTCTTACCGCCGAAAATCGTGTGCAGCCTGGCCACATCACGTTGCCAGCTCAATGCTTCAAGATAGTGTGCAACAGCCATCAGGTTAGCTTCTGGTGGCAGTTTATAAGCAGGGTGTCCCCAGTAGGCCTTGGCGAAAATGCCAAGCTGTCCCGCTTCGACAAAATCCTTCAGTTTTTTCTTCATGTCGGAAAAATAGCCGGGCGAGGACTTCGGATAATTGCTTAATGACTGCGCCAGCTCGGATGTGGCTTTCGGGTCAGCACTCAAAGCGGAAACAACGTCGACCCAGTCGAGCGCATGCAGGTGATAGAAGTGCATCACATGGTCATGGATGTACTGGGCGCCGTTCATCAGGTTGCGAATCAGTTCAGCATTAGGCGGAATGGTGTAATTCAGCGCATTTTCGACTGATCGAATCGAGGCCATGCCGTGTACCAGTGTACAAACACCGCAGATACGCTGGGCGAATGCCCATGCGTCCCTTGGGTCTCTGCCCTGCAGAATAACTTCTATACCACGCACCATCGTGCCAGACGAGTAGGCGTTTTCAATCCTGTCACCATTCATCTGCGCTTCGATACGGAGATGACCTTCGATTCGGGTGATCGGATCAACTACAACTCTTTCATTTCCGTTGTTATTCGACATGTTTGTGATTCTCTCTTTATGAATTCAGATAATCAGACAGGATTTTATACTGCTGTTCGCTTTCGTCCGTTGTGGATACGTCTTCGGCATCGATCTGTTTACTGGTCCTTGCCATACGGCTGCTCATGGCGGCCTGCCAGGCCGGGCCGCCGCCTTTGGACTGGGATTCGGGTGTGACAGCGGCCGTCGCAGCACGTGCCACGAAATAACCGGCCTGTGCATTCCAGTCACCTTCAGAGCCACAGCGGGCATGGCAGTCAATGGTGGCTGTGCGTGCTGTGTTCAGCGCGGATGCAAGTTCATCATCGGATGCCGAAGAATTCGAGGCAACATCGATCACGCGTGAGATGCGTTCATCGTCACACAAATCAAGCACGTTTTTAACAAACAGTCCTGCCAGTACACGCTGCCTGTCAAAATCCATCGAATCGATAGCTTGTTTGAAATCACTGTCATTGGTAATTGAAGTCATTACGCAAGTTTCTCCTTATTTGTTTTCGTCCAGGTTTTCAGCGAGTGTCTCTGTCAGACTGAGCACCGGCATGTCCATGTGATTTTCCTCGAGGCCGTCCTCAAGCTGGATACGGCAGTTGGAGCAGGCTGAAATCATGCCGTCGACATGGATGGCATCAAGCTGGTCCTTCTTGCGTTGAAATGCCTGCAGCCGTACTTCATCGGCACGCTCGTTCGCGCTGACCCCGCCACCGGCACCGCAGCACCAGTTCATTTTGCCGGTATCGGGCATTTCGACGTAGTTATCAGCGAACATGCTGATCAGGTTTCTTGGTTGGTCGATGACACCGCCGCGACGAGAAATCTGACAGGGATCGTGATAGGTCAGGCGCTGTTTAAGCTGGCCTGAAACCTTGAGCCGGCCTTGCTGACGCAGATCGTCGAGCAGTTCAAGAATGTGTACTACCTTGAAATTATAAGGCTTGCCGATGAGGTTAGGGCCATCCCAGCGAATGGCCATGTAGGCGTGACCACATTCCGGGCTGATCACGTTCTTGACCTTGAGTTTTGTTGCTGCATCAACAATCCGCTGCACCAGTTCAGCAGCAATGTCCGATACACCTATCTGGATACCACTGTTGGTGGCCTCGAAAGCTTCTGACGAGATCGTCCAGCTGACATTGGCATGATTGAAGATCTTTGCGACCGCTTCGATAAATTCAGGGAAATTCATGATTTCCATCGAAGACAGCAGCAGCATGTAATCCGCGCCTTCAACATCCAGTGGAATGGTCATGCCGGTATCTTTTTCCACG
>JASFVM010000363.1:0-3016 GCA_050049835.1 Gammaproteobacteria bacterium | reverse complement strand
ACATCACCGGTACCGCTGCCGGAAACCAGGATCGATCCGTTGACCAGAAAATCGTCATTTTCATTGATGAAAAGGCCAATGCCAATATCAGCACCGCCATAGCCAAAGGTGGCGTTTTCAGTCAGAAATGTAACTTCAGCCGTCTCGCTGCTGAGTTTGAGATCCAGCCCTGCAGACGATACGTTTGATGCGGGAATCAGGGCCACCAGTGTTATCAATGCCTTTCGCAGCATATTTTATTATTACCTCTTTTTATTTGCATGGCGGGAACGGAAATCAACCAGTCCCTGTTGTGAACAAATGATAGCAGGTCGAACATGAATATGCCTGCTCCCGGAATCATTCACCCGGTTCTTTGGTGTGATAAAGTAGACCCCGTTTTACAGCGTCAGTTCATAGAACATTGAAATGAAACACAACTCCATATGTATTCTTGGCGGCACCGGTTTCGTTGGTAAATTTATAGCCGCCCGGCTGACAGCCAGCGGCAAGCGCGTTCGCATTCTGACCCGCAACCGCAATAATCACAGGGACCTGCTGGTACTGCCAAACCTTGAGCTGATTGAGGCCGATGTATTTGACGCTTCTGCACTGGAAACACATATAAAAGGCATGGATGCCGTGATCAATCTCATCGGTATACTCAACGAAAAACAGCACAACGGCGACGGCTTCCGCAAGGTGCATGTTGAACTGCCTAAAAGCATCCTCGGTGCCTGCCTGAAGCTACATGTTCCGCGACTGATACATATGAGCGCATTAAACGCAGATGCCAACCTCGGCCCCAGTTTCTACCTGCGCACCAAGGGTGAGGGTGAGAACGCGCTGCATACATTTTCAACCGGACGACTGGCTGTAACCAGTTTCCGGCCATCCGTCATATTCGGGCCCGGCGACAGTTTTCTTAACCGGTTCGCCGGCTTGCTCAGAATGATGCCCTTTTTCTTCCCTCTGGCTTGTGCGAATGCACGCTTCGCACCCGTCTATGTAGGCGATGTTGCCGATCGTTTCGTCAACTCGATTGATGACAAATCCACCTATGGCAAGCGTTATAACTTATGCGGCCCCGAACAGTATTCCCTGAAAGACCTGGTTGACTATACCGCCCGGATGCTGGGTTTAAACAGGCGCGTTATCGGGCTTCCTGATAGCGTCAGCAAAATGCAGGCATATACACTGGAATGGTTTCCCGGCAAGCCTTTCTCGGTTGATAATTACAAGTCATTGAAACTTGATAGCGTCTGTCCGCAGGGTGAACATGAACCTACGTCGCTCGATATGATCGTTCCGACTTATCTCGGTCATAGCAACAGACAGACAGCGTATGACGCACTGCGCAGAATTGCTCGCCGGCCTTGAATACTTCGAACCCCGACAAGAAACCTGTTATCCGCTACCTGCAGAAGATTCTGCCGGCAGCGTCTGTCTTGTATCAGGAAGAAGACCTGAAGCCATATGAGTGTGACGGCCTGTCAGCTTACCAGCAAGTACCAATGGTTGTGGTATTGCCGGAAACAGTAAAACAGATTAAAGACATCCTCGCCTTCTGCTGCCATGAAAAAATACCCGTAGTCGCGCGTGGTGCCGGCACCGGACTATCCGGTGGTGCATTACCTCTCGAAAACGGCATTCTGATGAGCCTGGCCAAATTCAACCGCATTCTGGGCATCGATACAGAAAACCGGACCGCACGCGTGCAACCCGGCGTGCGTAACCTCGCAATTTCGGAAGCTGCCAGGATACATGGCCTGTATTACGCGCCGGACCCTTCATCACAAATCGCCTGCACCATTGGTGGCAATGTTGCGGAAAATGCGGGCGGCGTTCATTGCCTGAAGTATGGCCTTACCGTGCATAACATCATAAAACTGGAAGTCATCACCATCCAGGGTGAGCAGCTGACAATTGGAAGTGAAGCGCTCGACAGTCCCGGCTATGACCTGCTCGCCCTGATGACAGGTTCCGAAGGCCTGCTTGCGGTGATTACCGAAATAACTGTCAAGCTATTACCTGTGCCGGAAGCCGCTAACGTGATCCTCGCAGCATTCGATGATGTCGCTACAGCCGGACAGGCCGTCAGCAATGTTATTGCAGATGGCATCCTTCCTGCGGGCCTTGAGCTGATGGATAACGCAGCCATTCGCGCTGCTGATGACTTTGTCAACGCCGGCTATCCGCGTGATGCTGCAGCCATTTTATTGTGTGAAATTGACGGCAGCAGCACCGAAGTCTCCGACCAGCTGGAACGTGCGCAGCAGGTACTGAAAAGCTCTGGTGCAACCGGATTAAGAGTTGCCCGGGATGAGCAGCAACGGGCAAAGTTCTGGGCTGGACGCAAGGCGGCTTTTCCTGCGGTTGGCCGACTGTCACCCGACTATTACTGCATGGACGGCACTATTCCGCGCCACCAGCTTGCCGCTGTGTTGACTCACATCAGCGCATTATCGGATGAATACGGTCTGCCCATTGTCAACGTCTTTCATGCCGGCGACGGTAACCTGCATCCACTGATCCTTTATGATGCCAACATCGAGGGTGAGCTCGAAAAAACCGAGGAACTGGGTGGCAGGATTCTCGAACTCTGTGTTGAAGCCGGTGGTACCATCACCGGTGAGCACGGTGTCGGCATGGAAAAAATCAACCAGATGTGTGTCCAGTTCAATGACAAGGAACTGCAACAGTTCCATGCCATCAAGTACGCTTTTGACCCTGATACTCTACTCAATCCAGGCAAGGCCATTCCGACATTGCATCGCTGTGCGGAGTTTGGCGCCATGCATGTACATCATGGTCAATTACCCCATCCGGAACTGGAACGCTTTTAGTACTTATCAGCTTGATCATGTCAAACAGCACCGACCAGAGCCGGCTTTTCTGCGACCGGGTAAAGCAAGCCTGTAACAACAGAACCCCGTTAGCGATAACAGCTGGTAACAGCAAATCATTCTACGGCCGTAAGGTGAAGGGTGAGCCGCTGTCGCTGTCTGAACACCGGGGCATACTGTCATACAAGGCG
>JASFVM010000012.1:0-20491 GCA_050049835.1 Gammaproteobacteria bacterium | reverse complement strand
CACCCTGATTTCCGAAATCGAAGCTGTGCTGGATCAGCAACACCAACAGCTCGCCTTTGAACCCCCGTGTCACAACAGCCAGGCAACGATTGGCGGCGCCATCGGCTGTGGCCTTTCAGGGCCGGCACGTGCATTTTGCGGTGCCGCAAGGGACTTTGTACTGGGCACAAAAATCATCAATGGCAAGGGTGAATTGCTGGAATTCGGCGGCCAGGTAATGAAGAACGTCGCCGGCTATGATGTATCGAGACTGATCACAGGCGCCCAGGGAACGCTCGGTATCATCCTGGAAGTCTCGCTCAAGGTGTTGCCCAAAGCCGAAGCGGAAATAACACTGGCATTTGAAACTGATGCCGGGCAGGGACACAAAATGCTGCGCCGATGGTTGCAGGACGGCCATCCGGTAACTGCCAGCAGCCATTACCAGGGTGTGCTGTCTATCCGTTTGAGCAGCACCGAAAACAGCATCCGCCAGGCTCACAGTAAGATGGGTGGCGAAATCATCACTAACAGTTTATGGCAACAGCTACGTGACCAGACCCACCCCTGTTTTCAGCAGGATGATTTATGGCGGTTATCGGTGCCGGCATCGACAGCCCTGCATGATGATGAAAACCAGCTCATCGAATGGGGCGGCGGATTACGCTGGAAAGTCTCAAATAACGAATTGTTTGAAAAAGCCAGGCGCCTGCACGGTCATGCTACACGCTATGCTATGAAAGCCGGTTCATCTGACAGGATTTTCCAGCCGTTACAACCCGGTATGCTTGCCATACACAGGCGCATCAAGAACGCCCTGGATCCGAACAACATCCTCAATCCAGGCAGGCTGTATCAAGAGCTGTGAAAACTTCGATCACACCCGCGAACCTCGAAACGCATCACGGCAAGGAAGCAAACCGCATTCTGCGTAACTGTGTTCATTGCGGATTCTGTAATGCCACCTGCCCGACATACCAGCTTACCGGCGATGAGCTCGACGGGCCGCGGGGACGCATCTACCTGATCAAGCAGGTGCTTGAAGGCAAACAGCCCGGGACAAAGACCCAGACGCACCTCGACAGGTGCCTGACCTGCAGAAATTGCGAAACGACCTGCCCTTCCGGCGTTGACTATGGCCACCTGGTGGATATTGGACGCAAGCTGGTTGCGGAACAACGCAAGCGCACACTCGCTGACAGCATCAAACGTTTTGCGCTGCGCAAGCTGTTCCTGACAAAGCCGTTGTTCAACAGCATCATCGCCAGCGCCCGCCTCAGCCGAGTACTGCTGCCAGCCGCTATCAGGCAAAAAATACCGGTCAAGCCCGCACAACTGCTGGCCTGGCCCGGGAATGAGCACCAGCGGAAGATCATCCTGCTGCAGGGGTGTGTACAACCAGCCCTGCAGCCGAATATTGACCGTGCGGCCGCAATCGTGCTTGACCGCAACGGCATCCAGACACTGCGCGTTCCCGAATCCGGCTGCTGTGGCGCAATCAGCCATCATCTGGACGCTTTTGCCGAAGCCCGCAGCACTATCAAACACAACATTGACAGCTGGTGGCCTTATATTGAAACCGGCGAAGTAGAAGCCATCATTTCAACCGCCAGCGGCTGTGGTGTCACAATCAGGGAATACGGTCGCCTGCTTGCCGAAGATGACGACTACAGTCACAAGGCAGCACGGGTCAGTGAACTGAGCAGGGATCTGAGCGAAATCATTGCACAACAACCACTCACTCCGGCAACACCGCCTGCAGCAAACACCCGGGTCGCGTTCCACCCCCCCTGCACGCTGCAGCATGGCCTGCAGATACGTGGCAAAATCGAATCCATCCTGCAGGCCTCAGGCCGGGAGCTGGTGCCATTCAACGAATCCCACCTTTGCTGCGGTTCTGCCGGTACCTACTCTATCCTGCAGAAAACCATGGCCGAGCAGTTGCGTGACCGCAAACTGCAACATATCGAAGCCGGGCAGCCCGACATGATCGTCACCGCAAACATTGGCTGCCTGATGCACCTGCAAGCCGGAACCGACATCCCGGTCAGGCACTGGATCGAACTGCTGGTCTGATTGCTGCCGGATTCCAAATCCACACTCGCCACACGTAGTCGGCAACCGGCATTCATGGCAGAATAGCCGCCAATTTTGCAACAAGAACAGAATATCAACCATGAGCATAACCTCTTTCAATCCACCTGTACGCACCTTGATGGGCCCCGGCCCTTCTGATGTTCATCCACGCATTACCGCGGCCATGGCGCGCCCGACAATCGGCCACCTGGATCCCGCTTTTGTTGGCATGATGGACGAAGTCAAACAAATGCTGCAATACGCATTCGCCACCAGCAACAAGCTGACTATCCCGGTATCGGCACCGGGTTCTGCCGGTATGGAAAGCTGCTTCGTCAACCTGGTAGAACCGGGCGACAAGGTAGTCGTGTGTCAGAACGGCGTGTTCGGCGGCCGCATGAAAGAAAACGTCGAACGCTGCGGTGCCACCCCGATCATGGTTGAAGACGAGTGGGGCAAGCCGGTCGACCCGAACAAGGTGGAGGATGCACTCAAATCGTTTCCCGATGCCAAGATCGTTGCCTTTGTTCATGCCGAAACCTCAACCGGCGCCCGGTCAGATGCCAAAACACTTTGTGAAATCGCACACAAACATGATTGCCTGACGATTGTCGATGCGGTGACATCACTCGGCGGCAGTGAATTACTGGTTGATGACTGGAATATCGATGCCATCTATTCAGGCACACAGAAATGCCTCTCCTGTACACCCGGTATATCACCGGTCAGTTTTAACGACCGTGCTGTAGAAGTCATCAAGACCCGTCACAGCAAAGTACAAAGCTGGTTCCTCGACACCAACCTGGTAATGGGCTACTGGGGGCCGAATGCAAAACGCGCCTACCACCATACTGCCCCGGTCAATGCGCTTTATGCACTGCATGAAGCCCTGATCATGCTGCAGGAAGAAGGAATCAAACATTCATGGGAACGCCATATGCACAACCACCTGGCGTTGCGTGCAGGTATTGAGGCCATGGGGCTGTCCTTTGTTGTCGATGAGCCCCACCGACTGCCACAGCTGAACTCGGTTACCATCCCGGCAGGCGTCGACGAAGCGCTGGTACGGTCAAGACTGCTGACGGAATTCAATCTTGAAATCGGTGCCGGCCTCGGCGCACTGGCCGGCAAAGTCTGGCGCATCGGCTTGATGGGTCACAGTTCGCGCGCAGAAAATATCTTCCTCTGTCTCGGTGCACTTGAAGCGATACTCGACGAAATGGGTGCAGACATCAATACCGGTGCAGCCCTGTCGGCTGCGCAAAACGCATTGAAATAAAAATGAAAACATTCCTTGTTGGCGGAGCGGTTCGCGACGAACTGCTGGGCTATCCGCACAAGGAAAAAGACTGGGTGGTGGTCGGCGCCACTGCTGAGGAAATGCTAGCCGCGGGCTTCCAGCAGGTCGGCAAGGACTTTCCGGTATTCCTGCATCCGCAGACAAAGCAGGAATACGCACTGGCCCGCACCGAGCGCAAGACCTCACCGGGCTACAAGGGGTTTACTGTGCATGCGACCCCGGATGTTACCCTCGAAGAGGACCTGCTACGCCGTGACCTGACGATCAATGCCATCGCAAAGGACGCATCAGGCAAGCTCATCGACCCTTTTAACGGCCTGCAGGATATTCATGACAGGATGCTGCGCCATGTTTCATCCGCTTTTACCGAAGACCCGGTACGTATCCTGCGTGTCGCACGTTTTGCAGCACGTTATCAGCACCTGGGTTTTATCGTTGCTGATGAAACCATGCAGTTGATGCAGCAGATGGTTGCTGATGGTGAAGTTGATGCGCTGGTGCCGGAGCGTGTCTGGCAGGAAATGGAAAAAGCGCTGGGTGAACGCTCACCTTCCCGCTTCATAGAAGTATTGCGTGATTGCGGTGCACTTGAACGCATACTGCCGGAAGTGAACGCGCTGTTCGGTGTTCCTCAACCCGAGGAACATCACCCTGAGATTGATACCGGCATCCACACTTTGATGGTACTGCAGCAGGCCTGCCGGCTCAGTGATGATACCGAAGTGCGCTTTGCCGCGCTGATGCATGATCTCGGCAAAGGCACGACACCCGAATCAGAATGGCCCCACCACCTCGAACACGAGGCCCGCGGCGCGGCAATAGTGATTGAAGTGTGCAAACGCCTGCGTATCCCCAATGAATACCGGGACCTTGCCGAACGTACTGCACGTTTCCATTTGCATTACCATCGTGCACTCGAATTAAAGCCTACAACTATCGTCAGGACGCTGGAGCAACTGGATGCTTTCAGAAAACCTCAACGCTTCGAAAAATTCCTGCTGGCCAGTGAGGCTGATGCGCGCGGTCGCCCGGGTTATGAAAACAGGTCGTTCCAGCAGGGGCGCTTTTTCAGGCAGGCTTTCGAGGCGGCACGGTCGGTTGATATCAAGTCCCTGGTTGCTCAGGGTTATCGCAACCGGGAACTTGCTGAAAAAATAAGGCAAGAGCGCATCAGTCTGGTTGCCGCTATCGAGAAGTAATTCAGCCCAGATGCCGCTCGAGCCGGGTCAGCGCATACCGCAATGGCGTCATCGACAGGCCGGCTGCCAGCATGACACCCAGTGCATTGGCGACCATATCACCCATTTCACTGAAACGGTGCGGATCAAAACCCTGTAAATATTCAAGCAGTAAACCGAGACAGAGGAAAAACACCAGCCAGCGCACAACATGGTGCCGGATGTGGTAGATCTGCATAAACCAGAAAGTCAGGACAAAGTAGGCCAGTGCATGAAATACCTTGTCCTGGTATGGCAGGTTGGCATCAATCTGTAGCGGGCTGCTGGTTAACGACAGATAAATCACGAGAGCAATCATCAGATAACCGATCAGCAGCCAGAGCTTGCGATAACGCAGGTCTGGATTCAGTTTCTCCATTATATAAACAACACCAGTAATATCACGCCAAGAACAAGACGGTAGGCAACAAAAGGCATCATACCGATTCGGTCCAGCAGCTTGAGGAAATAATGTATACAGGTATAGGCACTGATGGCGGAAATCAATGCACCAAGCAATAATGGTTGGGCATGTTCTATACTGGCCGCCTGCAGGTATTCGACCGTCTCCAGTGAGCCGGCAAGAAAAATAACCGGAATGGACAGCAGAAAAGAAAAGCGGGCGGCCGCTTCCGGCTTCAGACCCAGCATCAGACCAGCGGTTATGGTAATGCCCGATCGTGAAGTTCCCGGTATCAATGCAATCGCCTGCGCCAGACCTATGATCAATACATCACATAACAGCAAACCGTATTCGTTCTTGTTACGCCTGCCTGTGCTGTCCGCAAACCAGAGCAGCAGACCGAAAACAATCGTTGCAACTGCGATAACAAGAGGCGAACGCAGCTCTGTTTCTATGACCCCCTTGAACAGCAACCCGGCAAGCCCGACAGGTATTGTGCCAAGTAATACCGCCCATGCGAGGCGGGCATCGGGCGTCAACCCGCTTCTGAACGAGGCGAACCAGTCGGCAAACATGCGAGCGAGTTCCTTGCGAAAATAAAGTACCACCGCCGCAAGCGTTCCTGCATGAACAGCAACATCAAAGGCGAGTCCCTGATCAGGCCAGTCAGTCAGCACCGGAACAAGGATCAGGTGTGCCGAGCTTGATATCGGTAGGAATTCGGTCAACCCCTGCACCAGGGCGAGTATTACGATTTGCAATGTTTCCATATAATCAATCCAGATATCCCGGGTTACAAACGATTGCGATAATCACTCAATGCAAAACCGACCAGCGGCAAGTTCACATCCCTGGTTAACGCAATCGCCTTGAAGCGCTCACCCATTTCAGATGGCAGCGTCAGCGTTTTGACTTGCTGTGCCAGCAACAGCTGTTGTCGGGGTTCTTCACTCATCAGCGATTGATGCAATTCGGCCAGCCCGCATCCCATCAGGAACATCGCCTGGGAAGTATAGCCGCTAACAGCAAAACCAGCGTCTACCGCAGCGTGCGCAACAGCGGTGAAATCGACAAAGGCTGTTATATCCTGCAACCCGGGGTACCAGAGTGGATCCGCGTGTGCTCGATGCTGATAATGGCAGACAAGGGTGCCACTGCTGCGCTCCTCCAGGTAGTACTCCTTTACCGGATAACCGTAGTCAATCAACAGCACCATGCCTTTTTGCAGAACCGCATACAGACCGGCAAGCCAGGCATTGATTGCCGGGTTGAATTCCGAACAATAGCCATTTCCAAAGTTTTGCTGACGACGCTGTTCGACGGTTCGCACCTGGTCGACAAAATCATCATCAGCCTTGACCAGGGTGGTGCTTAATTCATGATTATTCGCGGCGACCCGCAATTGCTCGACGGCTCCATCATGTATGCAGAAACATTCCACCGGCATGGCATCCAGCACTTCATTGGCAAGGATGACACCCTGTATTGGCTGAGACGGTAATTCGTCGAGCCAGTGTACTTTTGCCAGCAGGTGCGGCGCCTTATCCAGCATAGTCTGTTGCTGGCGCTCACGCAGTTCAGCACTGAGTTCGACAACATAATACCGTTCCGGCAGCTGTTGCAATTGCTCCAGCTCGAGCAGGACGTCTGCCGCCATCGCCCCTGAGCCGGCGCCGAATTCCATCACATCCGCCTGCTCCAGCGCTGCAATAACCTGGGCCACCTGGCGTGCCACACAGCGTGAAAACAGTGACGAAGTCTCAGGCGCGGTAATAAAATCACCCGCCTCGCCGAATTTCTGCAAACCGCCACTGTAGTAGCCCAGCCCCGGCTGGTACAAAGCCATTTGCATATAGGTGCTGAAAGCGATTGAACCACCGTGCGCCTCACACGCCGATACAATACAGTCACACAACGCCCGGCTGCGGCTTTTTGCCGCATCATCGGGCTCTGGCAAAGTGTCGATGGAATGACTCATATTGGTTGCATTGGCTATTTGTGCGATTATTGGCTTTTGTTGTACGGCTGAAATGCTGACAGCGCAAACAGATCTAAACAGGAATACAGGCGGTGGATTCTAACCCAGAACTCGGCAGAAAGGCCGTACTCATTACCGGAGGGGCCAAACGTATAGGTGCAGCCACATCACGCACCCTGCATGCTGCCGGCATGAATATCATCATTCATTATCGCTCGTCGCAACAGGAAGCGGACGAGCTGTGCTATGAACTCAATCAACAACGTGACAATTCAGCGCATGTTGTCCAGGGCGACCTGGATGACGACCATGTTTACAGCCGAATTGTCGAAGATGCGGTCGAGGTATGGGGCCATCTGGACGTCCTGATCAACAATGCCTCGAGTTTTTTCCCGACGCCGGTCGGCACCATTACCCTCGGCCACTGGCATAACCTGATGAACAGCAACCTCAAGGCCCCCCTGTTTCTGTCACAGGCGGCCACCCCTTACCTGAAAGAAAATAATGGCTGTATTATCAATATGGTCGATATTCATGCCTTTCGGCCGATGAGCAGGCATCCGGTGTATTGCGCTGCCAAGGCGGGTCTCGCCATGCTGACCCAGTCTCTGGCAAAGGAACTGGGGCCTGAAATCAGGGTGAATGGCATTGGTCCCGGGGCCATATTGTGGCCGGAAAATGACATGGATGAGAGCACCAGACAATTCATTATTGAACGTACCGCGCTGAAACGGCACGGCGAACCGGAAGATATTGCCAAGGCTATTCTGTTTCTGGTCAAAGACGCCGATTACATTACCGGTCACATCGTACCCGTTGACGGTGGCCGCTCGCTGAATATCTGAATATCAGCCTGCAGCAGACCGGATCAGACATACTACTGGTTTTTTTGCGATGACGACGAAGCTTGGCTTGATCAGCGATCCGCATGCAAAGCATGCACCGGTGGACGAAGCGCTTGCCATCTTCAGACAGCAGCGGGTTGATAACATCATTTGCGCCGGTGATGTTGCCGGATACTTTGACGAGACGGGCCCGGTTATCGCACTGTTAACCGCAAATAATTGCCAGACTGTTCTGGGTAATCACGATGAATCATTTCTCGAGACACACGCCGCAGAAAAAGATACCCCTGAATATACTTTCATGAGCGCCCTGCCGTCGAAACTCGAATATCACTTCGAAGGCAAGCGCATCTACGTTGTCCATGCTCACCCGCCGGAGTCTCTGCATGGTGGCATCAAACTGCTCGATGTGAGCGGTGAGCTGATAGCGGAACAGAAACAATACTGGAAACAGCAACTGCAGGATTTTGATTACGATGTCCTTATAGTCGGCCATACCCACCAGGTGTTTGCCGAAAAGCTGGGACACGTCCTGGCGATCAATCCCGGCAGTACCCAGTTCAATCACAGCTGTATGATACTCAGCCTGCCCGAGATGCGTGTGCAGATATTTTCACTGCAAGGTAAACAGCTGCTGAAATCCTGGAACTGGGGGAAATTTATTCATGACCATTAGCAAGCTGATCAAGCGGTTACTTATTAGTGTTGCGTATCTGGCGGCAATACCCGGTTGCAACCCGGCATACAATGATCTGCAATCCGATACACGCGACATGCCTGCAACCGGCGCAACCATCAAGACGTTTGTATATGAGTGCCCCGACGACTACAGTTTTGTTGCCAGAACGGAAAACAGCAAAGTCTGGTTGTTTTTACCCGGCAAAACCGTTGACCTTCCCCGGATTACGGCTGCATCAGGCATCAAGTACTCTGATGGCAAAATAATTTTCTGGAGCAAAGGCAGCGAAGCCTTGCTGGAAACCGGTGACAGCAGACACACGGGGTGCAATAACAATCCGGCCAAAGCCATCTGGGAACACGCCAAGCTTAATGGCGTCGATTTCCGTGCAACCGGCAACGAGCCCGGCTGGTACCTGGAAATATCCAACAAGCGCGACATATTACTGGTTACCGATTATGGGCAAACCACCTATCAGTTCACTTCAGCGACGCTGCAATCCGAACCTCACTCCAAATCAGCCGTATACCATGCGCGCAACAAACAGAATAGCGTTGAAATTGTGATCACCGCCAGGCCGTGCCTGGACACGATGAGTGGTGCTGCTTTTTCGTCTACCGTGTCTGTTATTGTCAATGACAAACGGCTGGCAGGCTGCGGAAAACCTTTGCATTGACCATTGTTTCTCCCGGACTTTTAATGCACATCAACACTTGACTGCGGGCATGGCTGTCCGATGTCACTACGCGATATGTCGACTAATCGAAATCGTAGTCAATCGGGGCAAGCGACTCCCTGGATTTGTCAAAATCCGCCCATAACTCGGCATAGGTCCTGCCCGCGACCGGGTGCACCAGCTGCGGTGCTATTTCAGCCAGCGGCCATAATACAAAAGCATTCTTCAGGATTTCTTCCCGGGGCAGTTTGAGCCCGTTTTCATCCAGCACCAGGTCATCGTAGAGCAACAGGTCCAGATCCAGTGTCCGCGACGAAAATCTCGGACCGCTACGGTCGCGGCCATGGGTGTCCTCTATCTCGGCCAGGGCCTGGTTGACGCTGTGCACATCCTCCTCCACCTCGCAGGCGATCACCATATTGTAGAAAGCATCACCCTCGAAACCGACCGCTTCGCTTTCGTATACTGAAGACAGCTCCAGTTCACCAAACCTCCGGCGCAATGCCTCGATACCGGCACGCGTATTCTGGTCACGATCGATATTGCTGCCCAGGCTGATGTAGATTCTGGCCACTAGGATTTTTCGCCGCGCTCGATAATGACGCCAACTTCCCTGGAACCGGTAACTGCACCGGGTTTGCCCAGTTTAAGCCTGAGCCAGTCTACGCCGAACTCTTCCAGCACGATTTCAGCGATGCGCTCCGCCAGGGTCTCGACCAGTTGAAACTCGCTGGCCTCGACAAACTGGATCAGCCTTTTCGCGACCGCCTTGTAATTCAAGGCATCTTCGATACTTTCAGTGGCAGCCGCCTTGCGGTTATCAGCCGCCATTTCAAGGTCGATGTTGATGACCTGCCGGATCTCTCTTTCCCAGTCATAAATGCCGATGACGGTCTCGATGCGCAGATCAGCGATGTAAACAATATCCATAAACTTCCCGTTATTCAGTTTTCGCAGACTCTGACAGGGCTTGTCAGCTATTTCAAGGGCAGCCGGTCGGGAGCGGTTGCAGGGCAGGATTTAGTCTTGTTTCAGCCCGAAAACTCGGCTAGAATTGCCGGTCTTTTGAGTCAGCACGTCCTTGCAGGCGTGATTTTTGGAGTTAAACCATGTCCAGAGTATGTCAGGTCACCGGCAAGAGCCCTATGGCCGGTAATAATGTTTCCCATGCTCACAACAAGACAAGACGCCGGTTTCTGCCGAATCTGCACACTCACCGTTTCTGGGTCGAGAGTGAGAAACGCTTTGTGAAGCTGCGTGTTTCTTCGCACGGTATGCGCATCATCGACAAGAAAGGCATCGATGAAGTACTGAAAGATATCCGCGGTCGCGGCGAAAAGGTGTAAGGAGAGGCGGTCATGAGAGATAAAATCAAACTGGTATCGTCAGCTGGCACCGGCCACTACTACACCACAACCAAGAACAAGAAAAACATGCCCGAAAAAATGGAAATCAAGAAGTTTGACCCCGTGGTGCGCAAGCATGTGATGTACAAGGAAGCCAAGATCAAGTAAGTAGTGCTGGCAATCTTTATTACCCAAAAAGCCCGGTTCGTCCGGGTTTTTTATTGCCTGAAAGCCACATATTCAGCATACTTCTGGCAACAATTGTCAAAGGGAGAACAGCATGGCCATCCGGCCAGGTATTTTTACATTCGCTATCGTACTGCTACTTGGCAGCCATCTCTCCGCCTGTGGTGAATATGCCGCCAGGGGAGCCGGGGCCGGCGCCACAACAGGAGCGGTATCAGGCGCAGTTGGAGGCCTGGTCAGCGCCCTGGTTTTCGGTGGCGATCCTGCCGAAGCCGCAGCTCGCGGTGCTGTCTATGGTGGCGCGGTTGGCGCAACGGCTGGAGCCATGGGCGGCGCCCAGGTCGACAAGAAGCTGGAGCAGCAACGTGAAGTTAACGTAAAGAATTTACGTAAAAGTATCGGTGATGACGCCTTCGAAGGCCTGGAAGCACTGGCAGACTGTGAACATGATGTTTCGCTGAAACAGGCAGCACTGGCCCGCCAGTCGCAAAATCCCAACTTTTCACTTGCCGGGTTGTGGCTGGAGGTGCTGAGCTATGCTGATCAGGGCAATGAATCCAGAGCCCGCAGCCTGTATCCCGAAGTTGTAAAATCTGATTGGGACATCAACACAGAAACCGAAGCTGAAGCAGCAATGCGCAAAACGCTCAACGGCCTGATGGATATTCGGGAACAGTACAACCTGCCGCGGGTGTGCCCGGGCTAGGCAACGACGCTCTCGGGATAGTTTTCGGCGAGTGCCCGGTAGATATCGTCCCTGAAGCTGTCGCTGTTACAGTTCATCTGTTGCAGGATATCGGCAAGATATTCATTATCCTCACGGCCATTCCATATTTTCGAGTAGGTCCCTTCCTTGTAACCGTTATCCTGTCTGAACAGGTTGAGCACATTCTTGCCAACGTAGATTTCGTAGAGCTCATCAAATGGCATCGCTACCTGTTTCATCACGCCCGAGATTATCGCGAAGTGTGCACTCTGATCGACCAGGGTCTCTTTAGCCAGCAACTCGATCGTGGTGCGAATGTCATCAGTCGCCCTGGGATTTTCAAATGCCACCTCGATGGCAGCCGCAATAGTGTCTGTTTCGCTGTTTTTTTGTTCTTCAAGGCAGATACTCAACGCAAAATGTACAATGTCGACTATTTCCAGCTTCACCTGCATGGCATCCGGCTCCTGCTTCTTCCACCACTTCCAGCCATAGTGCTCCAGCATTTCCGATGCTTCCATCCATATCGCCCGGTACCACTCATTACCGGCGTTCCGCCAGTCAGGATTGACCCTGCTGTTCATGCTGTCCTGCAGCTCCAGCATTGTTGTTATTTTCTGCTTCATATCGACTCTTGCGGTGATCAGGTTAACCAATACTAATTGATTACCGGCTGCATGCAAACTGCGCACACGCATGCCCGGCAAAAAACAGCATTAAAAAGCCCGGCGATGCCGGGCTTTTTCCTGGATAACAGCACGTTAGCTAGTCAGTGGTACATGTCATATCCTGACCACAGCACATTGGCGATTTCACCTTGCCATGTCCATTCGGGCACTCTGAAACATGCACAGTTTCACCTTCCTCTGTTGTTATCGTGCTATGAATCAGCTCAGCACCACATTCGCCACAGGTCATATTGCCTATGGACATGCCGCATACTTCGCATTTGTAAGAAGCCATTATACTCACCCTCATGTTGTAATTTCAGGTGTTAAGAATAAGCCTTACGGTAAAAAAATAATAGAGATAGATATTGTGTGGTTAATCAGGCTTAATGATATACACCGCAAAGAAACGATTGATGCAGCTGGCACGCTGCTTGCTTGAATTCAATAATTTCTTACGACCGTGACAGCACGCCACGTGTTAAAGCGGCACTGCTTTCCATCAGCCTTTATTTGGTGCTAATGGCATTCGTCCATGAATTTCTTGAATTGGTTTTTTTCTGCTGGTTGATCTGCCTGTATTGTCTGGCCTTGGCTTCCTGTATCAGCATTCGTCCCACCAGCAGGTCATATCTGTCGGTATCAAAACTGTATGCCAGACCCCCGAATAGTCCCTGCACATCATATTCCATCGGATGGTCTCGCAACTTGTCACGTAGATTGGCCGTGCTCTCTACATGCATATCAATGACATGCCTGTAATCGACATCACCATTGATGAAATCAATACTACCGGAACCGGTGACTGTTACTTTATCTGAAACCAGCTTCAAATCACTATTCAGCAACTTACCCTGTTGTACATTGAACGTAGTATGCAAACCTTCGAATTCTGTAATACTGTCTGCCAGAAACGTCGACATAAACGTCTTGCTTGCTCTGAAATCATATCTTTCGCTATAGTTGTTTACCACTCTCCTTGCTGCGCGATCAAAGTCAAAACCCTCGACGATAACCTCGTCCATATCGAGTTTGATGAGCCCCTGAGCAGACTGCTTTAAAGACGCCCAGTCATCACCACTGGCCTTCAGGTTTGCATCTACATCAACCATGCCAACCAGTGCAGGCGCCTCGTCACCTGCAACAGCCGTTAATACGGGATTGATTATGACGTTAGCATCAGCATTTGTTACTTTAGCGACCAATACGCTTGACGAGACATCATGTGCATCAAAGCTGAGTGCTGCATTGACTTCATTATTATCAACCAGCGCCGCTATCGGATCAGCATTGAGAATACCGTTCTGGATATTCGATGCAACATGAAAACCGGACAGCTCAGTATCATCGATCAGCAGCGACTCCACATCAAGCACGCCTGCCATATCTGCATTTCTAATCAGATTGAGCGCCATGTGCGCCTTATTGCCTGGCGCAGGATGGTTTGCAAAGCGGTAGTCACTCAGCTGCAACCTGTCTATTTTCAGTCCATAACGGATAACTGCTTTTTCCATATCTGTAATGTGGATGTATCCTGTTAACCGGCTTTCGTCCGTTTCAGCAACGATATCATCCAGATAAACGCTGTCGGAATCAGTCTTCAACGATGTTGCCAGTGTTATCCCAGTCAGAACATCTTCATTGGCAAACGGGGGCACATCAATCTTGATGCGCTCAGCCAGTGTTGCAACATCAAACGTACTGATGCGCAGCAGTCCCTGCACCACAGGATCGGTAAACAGGTTGTTGATTTCAAAGGTACCGCTCATATTCAGACCCAGCGTACCAATCCTGGCGTTATTCAGTTTTATCGAACTCGACTCCAGGTCAAACGTGCTGTCGGCCGCCATCACGAATGATGCCTTTCCGATACTCGAGTCTGGCAACAGAAATTTCGCCGCCAGCTTCATATCGTCTGCATTGAATACTGCCGTGCTCTCGTTGAACTCAAGCTTCGATTTAACATTAACACCGGCCTGCCACAGCGGCTTTTTGCTTTTTACGAATGCTTTTACCTCTAAAGGTAATGGTTGACCTTCACTGACAGCCCCGCTAATCGCACTCATTTGCGACAATTTATATTGTTTACCTGTCGCAAGATCAGACCAGGTGATACTGGAATCTTTCAGCTCGATACTGCCGATACTCAGTCCGGAAAAACCAAACCCGGGCTCGTCAATAATACCCGCCCAGTTATTTTCGCCTGACTGTTTTCTTACAAGATCCGCTTCTAGTTTGTGCAGCACCAACCGGTCGATATCAAGGCGATTGAGTAACAGAGGGATGATTTTCAAACTAATGTCAAATGTATCAATAGTGGCGAACAATTTCCTGGCGAATCCGTCCGGATTATCAACCGATATCGCATTGACCTTTATGGTAAGCCATGGGTAATTGACTGATACATCGAGGTCACCCGCGATACTGATTTTTCGACCGGTTACAACTTCAGCTACACCCGCAATTTCCTGCTTGTAATCATTCGCATCGAAAAAATAAACAAAGCCGGCGAAAGTGGCAACAAACAGCGCTACAAAGACGGAAGCAATTTTGAGGAAGGTTTTGATCATGGTCAGATACCGTTTCTTGAGCAGCTCAGCCGTTAACAGTGTGAATTAGCGTACAGATGATCTACTGATGCGGCCACACCACTCTCCATGGCCCTGTATATAACTTATAGAACATGCCTGTCCAGATCACAATTGATCCCGGCGCATCCTATGAATTCGATGGTGGAGATTACATATAAGCTATTGATATTGATCGATATCAATACCTGCAACCACTATATCCGCTATGCTTTGGATAGTGGTTTAAACACCTGTGCTTTATGCATGGGAGGTTTATTGTTGCAGGCACACCGGGCTTCATTTTCGAGAGTTCCATGTACAAACTGTTTTCACTTTTCGCCCTGATAACGCTGATCATCACCGGCATTTCATGCAGTGGCGAAACAGAGACATCCGATGGTACAGGCAGGGAAAGCGCACTCAAACAGACAGGACATACCGATCACAGCAGTTTCTTTCATAAACCGTTTGCAGATGGCCCCTCCGTCACACGCGCCTGCCTCGAGTGCCACAAGAATTCAGCTAAAGAAGTGATGCAGACAGCCCACTGGAACTGGCTGGGTCCGGAAGTTATGTTACCTGGACATAAAAAACCGATGCGTATCGGCAAACGAAACATCATCAACAACTTCTGCATCGGCATACAGTCGAACTGGCCAGCCTGCACGACCTGCCATATAGGCTACGGATGGGAAGACGAAAATTTCAATTTCAATGACGAAACCCGTGTTGATTGCCTCGTCTGTCACGATAACAGCGGCACCTACCTGAAAAAACCCAGCGGCGCAGGCTACCCGGACGAATCAGTGGATCTTCTTCAGGCTGCCCGCAGTGTCGGCCTGCCACGTCGCAGTAACTGCGGTGGCTGTCACTTTCAGGGCGGGGGTGGCAATGCGATCAAGCACGGCGATATGGATCAAACGCTGATTTTCCCCAGTGAACGTATCGACGTTCACATGGGCAAATTTGATATGCAGTGTATTGACTGCCATCAGACGAAACAACATCGTATTCGGGGCCGTTCAATGGCAGTGAGCGTTGATCGCAAAAATCGGGTCGAGTGTACCGATTGCCATGAGAGCAAGCCACATAATGACATCAGGCTGAATAAACATACCGATCGCCTGGCATGCCAGTCCTGTCATGTTCCTCATATGGGCGCTGACACCGGCACCAAGCTGAGCTGGGACTGGTCGCAAGCGGGTCAGGATCTCGACATCACGGATGAACATATTTATCTGAAAATAAAGGGTCGCTTTACCTGGGCCAGGAAGAAGCGACCGGAGTATTACTGGTATAACGAGACTTCATCACGTTACATCGTCGGCGATCGTATCGACCCTTCTGTACCCACCAGCATCAACCATCCGCAGGGAAGTCGTGATGATCCTGCGGCGAAAATCTGGCCTTTCAAGGTGCACCGCGGGAAACAGCCATATGATGCAGTCAACCAGTATTTTCTGATTCCGAATGTCCATGGTGACCGCGGATTCTGGAACCAGTTTGACTGGTCTACTGCACTTGACCTGGGTTCAACGATAACAGGTCTGCCCTATAGCGGTCTGTTTGATTTTGCACCTACCGAGATGTATTTCCCGCTGTCACACATGGTCGCCAGTCTGGACCAGACGCTTCAGTGCCGGGACTGCCACGGGGAACTGGGCCGAATCAACTGGAAGGCTCTTGGTTATCAGGGAGACCCGTTAATGCATGCTGTGCCGCAACATGATCCAGTCTACCTCATGGATGTAGACGGTGTGCCGGTTACCCAGTCCGGCAGGGCATTGTCGATATCGGAAACCTGTGGCATGTGTCATGAACTTGACGGCGAAGACTTTATTCACGCGCATGCCTACCATAACAGTGTGCAGGATGAACAATTGCCGGTGGAGCGCAGGCTTATGATGACGGACGGTCCACGCATTCCCGTAAATGACAGCGCGCAGATGAACTGTTTTCTATGCCATATTGCACAACCCGATCATGCAGGCAGGCTTGAGACCATACAATCAGGCGAACCCGAGTGGTCGGTGACCGCAACACTGTCCAGCACCGGACTGGTTGAGAAAACGGATGCAGGTTATTTGTGGAACAAGCAGCTCGTGGCAGAGGATGGTGAAGCCGAGCTACAGCTGCTACCGGTTTCAGAAACCAACTGTGGCGCTTGCCACGGCAAGGTACACAATGGCTCATCCCCCCTGCAGATCCAGCTGGGTGACAATAAGGAATGGACGACGGAAAAGACAGGGCAGATATTTTCTCCCCAGCGGATAAGTCTGTCAGCGTTGAACCTGCAAAACAAGGACGAACTCAATATGCCCTGGGATGTACATGCTGAACGCCTGGTCTCCTGTGGTGACTGCCACTATTCCAGGGGACGGCCAGAACGCCTGCCTGGAGAAGCTGCCGTGGTTCGCGATGACACTGCCACAGGTGCCCGCAGACGTTGCGAGAGCTGTCACAGCCTTGCGGGAACACATGACTGGCTTCCCGAGAAAAGCAGACATTTTAAAGCGGTAACCTGCGAGTCCTGTCATGTGCCGGAATTGCAGATGGCAGCCCAGCAATCCATCGATGCCACCGTGGTGCGACTCGATGGAACACCGCAGACCAGCTATCGTGGTGTCACGGGGGATATACAGGATCCCGCTACAGCCTATATCCGTGGTTACACACCCTTGTTGCGCGTGGGTACCGATGTCCATGGTGACAACAAGGTGCTTCCCTATAATCTGGTTACACGCTGGTTCTGGCAAGATCAGGACAGCGGCGAAGAAATTGCGCCCGGCTTTCTCGCCTGTGTCTGGACCAGTAATGGACAATATCGTGAAGAAATCATGCAGGCATTTGATACGAACCGGGATGGTCAGCTGGATTCACACGAGTTGCGCCTTGACAGTGACTCGAAAGTCGACCTGATCAAAAGCCGCCTGCGGGCTAATGGTGTGAATGATCCCGAAATCAGGGGTGAGGTACGCGCCTATCATATTCACCACAATGTTCGTCACGGGGACCTGGTCAACAGGGATTGCACACGTTGCCATAATAAAAACGATCAGGAGGCTACTGCCTTTACCCTGTCACCCTATCGGCCAGGAGAAATCAATCCATCGCTTGAAGCCGATACCACAAATATTGTGTTGCATGGTCAGTTTCTGACAACTGACACCGGTGCTCTGCAATTCGTGCCCGCCAATGACGTGGCGCAGTCATACAGAGCCCTGACAAACAGTAACAAGACGGAGTGAGCTGATGAAGCATTCTGTAGACTCAACTGAATACTGGAACCCCTACGTAGCTGGGGTACTTCTTGGCATATTGCTGTTCCTGTCGTTCTTTATAACCGGTCATGGACTGGGATCCTCAGGTGGCGTCAATCGCATAGCTGTAGCGGTGGAAGACATGGTTGTGCCCGAGCATGTTGACAAGGTACCGTACCTTGCTGAAATGGCTGGCGGTGAGCGAAATCCACTGGAACACTGGATCGTCTGGGAAGTCGCGGGCATCCTGCTCGGTGGCTTTGTTTCGGGCATGTTGCACGCGCGCGTCAGGGTTCAGACCTACCATGGTCCACAAATCAGCCCGAGGGCGCGATGGGTTTACGCCTTTGCTGGAGGCCTGTTGATGGGCTATGGTGCACGCCTGGCCCGTGGTTGCACCTCGGGCCAGGCACTGAGTGGCGGCGCAGTGCTGTCGGTTGGTAGCTGGGCTTTCATGCTTGCCGTGTTCGCCGGCGGTTATGGACTGGCCTGGATGTTCAGGCGTTTGTGGCAACCGGAGCAATAAGGCATGGCTCCTTTCGATCTCAATCTCCTGCTCGGCGCTACCGGCTCCTCTCTGGTTTATCTCGCGATCGGCTTTGCTTTCGGCTTTATTCTGGAGTCAGCCGGCTTCGGTGATTCGCGACGGCTTGCCGCCCAGTTTTACTTTCGGGAATTGCGGGTTCTGAAAGTCATGTTTACCGCCATAATCGTGGCGATGACGCTGATTTTCCTCTCCACAGCACTGGGGCTGCTCGACTTCGACGACGTCTGGGTTAACCCGACCTACCTTTGGCCGGGTATCGTTGGCGGCCTCATTATGGGTGTAGGCTTTATTATCGGCGGCTACTGTCCGGGGACATCCCTTGTCAGCATGGCAACGCTGAAAGTGGATGGCGCCTTTTTTGTAATGGGTGTGGTCGCTGGCGTCCTCGCTTTCGGAGAGTCCGTCGCCTATTTCAATGATTTCTGGCACTCGAGTTTCATGGGGCGTTTTACCTTGCCCGAGATGCTGGGGATGGACACGGGCGTGGTCGTATTTGCCCTGGTGATAGTTGCACTGCTGATGTTCTGGGGTTTTGGCCTGATCAGCAAGGCTATCTACCGGGAAAATGAAGACCACAGCCCCCTTAAACTGCGACTGTCAGCGGCATTGCTTCTGCTGTTACTGTCTGCATCCCTCATTTTCTACAAGCAACCCGATCTGGACAAGAACTGGACATTCCTTGCCGCAGAATACGGGACCCGGCTGGAACAGCGCGAAGTTTACATTGACCCGGCCGAGCTGCTGCAATTGATGAATAACGACTATGTTGAACTGATTCTCTATGACTTACGTAACGAGTCGGACTGGAATCAGTTTCACCTGGTTGATGCCGAGCGTGTACCCCTGGAGCAACTGGCTGAACAGCGTGACCGCATCAAATCACTGCCGCAAAATGCCGTTATTGTACTGGTCAGCAATGATGAAATTCTGTCGACCAGGGCATGGAAACGGTTGATGGCGCTGGCAAAACCGAATGCCTATATTCTGGAAGGCGGAATCAATCACTGGCTGAATGTCTACGGTGTTGCTGACGAAGAGGTTGGTGCGCATGGCGCTGCCAGTCTGGAAATCCAGGATGGTACGCTGCGACACCCTTTCAAAATGGCTCTCGGTGAACGCCATGCGGCATCACGTCCGGACGAGCACCATGCACCACAACGAGAATACACACCCAAGGTTAAACTGCTCAAAAAAGTGATCCGTTCGGGCGGCTGTGGCTGATCCGGCTGTCAGCTGTCATGTGCTGGTGCGGGCACACGGCCAAGCAGCAGATTACCCCAGGGGTCCACAGTTGCAAGCCAGTCCTGATCAATCCATGTTGTAGACGCCGTTTCAGTGATCAATGCCGGCCCTGTCACGCTCTGACCCACGTGCAAGGCTTCTCTCGCATATACCACGACAGGCTCTTCACAACCGTAGACAGACGTAGTCTCGCGCTTCTGTTCCTGCGATGGCTGCCATTCGGGTAATTCGAAAGCCGGTTTTTCACCGGTCAGGCGAAGGCGTAGATTTACCAGTTCAACATCAATATTCATGCGATGGCCATACTGCGACTGATGCAGTTCATGAAAGGCATATTCGAGCTCCGCGGGCGCGTCCCAGAGCAGATTCAAGCTATAACTTTGCCCCAGATACCTCAAATCTACACTGTACTGGGCGTGCATATCACAGTCGCCGGCAATGTCCCGCAGCTCCAGTTCAGCCAGTTCATGAACCTGTCGAAACTGTTCCTCGATATCAATCGTATTGCAATCTTTCAGCAGTGACTTAATGGTCAGGGAGCGCTCACGGCTCGGCTCTGCCGCCAGCATACCCAGAGCTGACAGGACACCGGCATTGACGGGGACCAATGCCCTCGGTACCTGCAACGCGTCTGCCAGCGCGCAGACATGCAGGCCACCGGCACCGCCGAATGAAACCAGCGTGTAATCCCCGGGATCTTCACCACGCTGTACCGACATTACCCTGAGCGCACGCACCATGTGATCATTAACAACTTCGATAATGCCGCTGGCCGCTACGTGGATATCCATAGCGAGTGAATCCGCGACAGCG
>JASFVM010000157.1:0-6520 GCA_050049835.1 Gammaproteobacteria bacterium | reverse complement strand
TATACGCCAGCCTGTATTGTTGGCCCATGCCTGGCCCCGGTTCGACCACCAGGTGTACTGATGTTCCTGCTGGTTGACGACGCGAAAGGCATCAACAAAACCGACTTCATCAAACAGCTTGTCCATCCAGGCGCGCTCTTCGGGCAGGAAGCCCGAGTTTTTCTGATTACTGCGCCAGTTCTTGATGTCAATTTTCTTGTGCGCAATGTTCCAGTCACCGCAAATAATGAACTCGCGACGTTTACGTCGCAGGCTTTGCAGGTAGGGCATGAAACGGTCCATGAAGTCGAACTTCACGGCCTGGCGCTCTTCGCTGGATGAGCCGGAATGCATATACAGCGATATTACGCTGAGTTTGTCATACTGGAACTCGAGATAGCGACCTTCGATGTCGATATCATGCCAGCCCAGGCCTGCATTGACTTTTTTGGGTTCGACCTTGCTGTAGATCGCTACACCACTGTAGCCTTTTTTTACCGCATCGTGATAGTGGCAGTAATAGTCATCGGGTTTGAATTGCTCGTGTGTCAGCTGGTCTTCCTGGGCTTTTGTTTCCTGGATACAGACGATGTCTGCACTGGTTGTTAACAGCCAGTCAAAGAAACCTTTTTTCGCGGCAGCCCTGATGCCATTGGTATTTATCGAGATTACACGCATGCTTATTTGATGATTTGAATTGAGGCGTTATGATACGCGTGCAATCTCGAGCTTGCCACCAAAACCGGGAATAATTCGATGCACGAACAGTTACAGGATAACAAAAAGCGCTTCATCAAGCTGGCCATAGAGAATGATGTGCTCAGGTTTGGTGAATTCACCCTCAAATCCGGCCGTACCAGTCCGTATTTTTTTAATGCCGGCCTGTTTGATAGCGGCAAGGCGCTGGCAGAACTGGGTTCGTGTTATGCACGGGTCATCGTCGAACAGGCTATCGATTTTGACGTGTTATTCGGCCCTGCCTATAAAGGTATTCCGCTGGTGGCGGCTATTGCAGTCGCCCTTGCCACCGAGCATGGTATCGATAAACCCTATGCTTTTAACCGCAAGGAAGCCAAGGAGCATGGCGAAGGTGGTTCCATTGTTGGAGCGGATATCCATGGCCGGGTACTGATAGTCGATGATGTCATTACCGCGGGTACCGCGATTCGGGAGGCGGTTGATATTATCGCGGACGAAGGCGGACAGACATCTGCAATATTGATTGCCCTCGATCGCCGGGAAAAAGGGCGGGGCGAGTTATCGGCGATACAGGAAGTACAGCGTGACTTTGCTGTTTCTGTGTACAGCATCATAACCATGGCAGACCTGATCGAATACCTGAAGACAGATAAAAACTATAGCCAGCACCTGGGTGCAATGCAGGCATACCGGGAGCAGTACGGTATCTAGCTGTGAGGCAGCAGAATTCCCGGGTGTGTTGAATGCTTGCACAGGCATAGCAATGACTTCTATAGGTCCACAGATGAACGCGGATTAACACGGATGCAAACAAAGTTTTCCTTGTGACCTGGTGTTGCTGGTGACTTCTGTGCTGTAACTATTAAATAAAAATCTGTGTTTATCTGCGTTCATCTGTGGACTGAAAACGTATGTGGCCACTTGGTGAATAATTCATCCAACAATGAGCTTTAGTCCGATCAATAGCGTTACGGCCTCAAAGGCGCGCTTGATGACTTTATTGCCTTTGACGATAGCAAGGTGAGCGCCCAGATAACCGCCGAGTAATGAGCCCAGCAACAGGGCCGGTATCCAGAGCCAGTAAATATCACCCAGCAAACCCAGGGTGATCGCGCCGGTGCCGTTCCAGAACAGTCCGACCAGCACCAGTGTATAGGCCACGGCGCGTTTATAGTCCATGCCAAACCAGCGAATCAGCCATAAGGTCACGAACAAGCCGGTACCGGATGTCAGCGAGCCGTTGAGCATGCCAATAAGAAACAGAGTGAGCCCGCCGATCAGATAACCACGGCGGTCACGATGAACGGGGGTATGCAGCTGACCGAGTTGCGGGGAGAAAATAGAATACATTCCCAGGGCCATGGTCAAAAAACCCAGGGCGATCTGTGCCGACCGGTCCGGGACCCTTAGTATGACACTGGCGCCAAGAATCACGCCGGGTACCCCGGCGATGACCATGAACAGCGCGAATTGCCTCTCCAGTTGGCTTTCTCGCAGGTGCCGAATCGTGGCGCCAATACCCAGAGCTACAGTTGCAACCTTGTGTGTTGCCAGCGCAACACCGAACGGCAGGCCAAGCAGGATGAGTACCGGCAGCTGGATCAGGCCGGCACCGCCGCCAGACAATGCAGAAAACACGTTGGCTACGAATGAAATTGCAAAAATGAGGGCGTGATCAAGCATGCTGTGATTCGATCCGGGGTGAGTGTGCATTCTGCCACAGTATGACTATACTGAAGAGAACAGGATCTCAGCCAGAAGGCTTTGTATAGATAGATGTTGAGAGGTGTAATAATGTGTTACAGCAGATTGGTTATATTGTTAGTGTCTGCTTTATTTGTCTCCGGCGTGCAGGCGGGCCTGTATCGTTGGGTCGATGAAAACGGTACTGTCCATTATGGCGACAAGGTGCCGGCTAAATATCTGAAAAAAGAACACGAAGAATTGAATGAACAGGGAACGACTGTCAAGAAACATGACCGCGCGATGACGGCTGAAGAAAAGGCAGCGAAGAAAAGAGAGGAAGAAGAACGCAAGCGCCTTGAAAACGAAAGACGTGCCCAGGCATTGCGCGATCGTGTATTGACTGATACTTACACTACAGAACGCGACCTGATTGCCGCGCGGGATGCAAGACTCGATGCTATCGACTCACAGCTGCAACTTTCAAAAGACATTATCGAAAGCTCAACCAGAAAAGTGGAAAACACTGAAAAGCTGATCGAGAATATCAAGGCATCGGGCAAGATGGTGCCTGAAGCCACCTATGCCAAGCTCGAGCGAGAGAAATTACAGTTGGCCACCCAGAAGGGCGTACAGGAAGGCCACCAGATAAAGCGGCAGGAAGTGATCGAGCAGTTTGATGGTTACATCAAACGTTTCCGTGAGCTGATGGCTGAGAAGCAGAAGAAACGCGAAGCCTATGAACGGCGTAAAGCGGAAAGGGAAAGAGCGGCGCGTGGCTTTGAATAGTTGACGGCTGTCATCTGTCATAGCCGGGTCTTACTCTGTTGTTAAGTGCCGGACCTGCTTGAACTGCGTTCTTTTCACAGGTCTGATCATTCCTGAATTCATTTTAGAGTTTGCTACAGGGTATGCTCTCGCAGAGGCGCAGAGCACATAGAGAAAACGCTTGTGTATACTCAAAACACATTGACATTACATTGGTCTTCCTATGCGAGGTGACCGGATCTGGCCCTGTGGCACAGGTGTATGTTGACGATGTAGAATCCGGCTGTGTTTGTGAGATCAGGTAAAGACCGCTGCCTGTTATCTAGCCTTGAATCAGCGTGCCGACGCCTTCATCGGTAAGCAGTTCAAGCAGTACCGCATGTTCTACCCGGCCGTCAATAATGTGCGATGTTTTGACGCCTGACTTGATTGCATCCAGAGCACAGTTGACTTTGGGTAGCATGCCGCCCTGAATCGTACCGTCAGCAATCAGACTGTCTATATCGGCTGTCTTCAACCCCGTTAGCACCTTGCCTTCCTTGTCGAGGATACCCGCGGTATTGGTTAACAGCAGCAGCTTTTCTGCGCCCAGCACGCAGGCAAGTTTGCCGGCAACAAGATCGGCATTGATGTTGTAGGACATCTGGTCTTCACCAACACCGATGGGAGCGATGACCGGTATGAAGTTGCCATGGTCGAGTGTATCGACAATCGAGGGATCGATACCGGTTACCTCACCAACATGGCCAAGATCAATTATTTCAGGCGCATCCAGTTCGGGTGTGGCGCGTTCGATTTTCATCTTGCGTGCTCTTATCAAACCACCATCCTTGCCGGTCAAACCAACGGCATTCCCGCCATTGTGGCTGATCAGGTTGACGATGCTTTTGTTAACGAGACCGCCCAGCACCATTTCAACAATGTCCATGGTCTCACGGTCGGTAACGCGCATGCCGTCAACAAATTTTGACTCCTTGCCAATACGTTCAAGTAATTGTCCGATTTGCGGCCCGCCTCCATGCACAACGACGGGATTAACGCCGACCTGTTTCAGCAGAACGATATCTCTGGCGAAACCGTTTTTCAGTTTCTCATCAGTCATCGCATTGCCGCCATACTTGATGACAATGGTTTTATGATGGAGCCGCTGGATGTAGGGCAGGGCTTCAGATAAAACGCTGGCAACATTGTGTGCGGATTGTTTGTCCACGACTTACTCCGGTTGTTGATCTGTTCTGTTAAATGCAAAGCTGCGAAGGACGCACAGTGCAATTCATCAAGTTTGCGGCTAAAGCCGCTTCTGTTGTGATTAAAACGGTAATTCGAGACTGCTATCGATTTTCAGTATCTGCTCGCGGAATTTTGACTGGATCTGATCCAGTACGGCCTCGCTGTTGGCTTCAAAGCGCAGCACCAGGCAGGGCGTTGTGTTTGAGGGTCGTATCAGTCCCCAGCCATCAGGGTAATTCACGCGCATACCGTCAATCGTAATAACATCGGCATTTTCGAAACTCGCTTCCTGCTCGAATCTTTTCATGAAGTTGTAGTGCTCTCCCTCGTCGAAGTGTATCTGCAGTTCGGGCGTGTTGATGCTGTCAGGAAGTTCGGCGAATACCGCGCTTGATGACAGGTTGCGTTTGCTCAGGATCTCAAGCATGCGAGCTGCGCTGTAGAGACCATCGTCAAACCCGAACCAGCGTTCCTTGAAAAAGATGTGGCCACTCATTTCGCCTGCGAGTTCGGCGCCTGTCTCTTTCATTTTGGCCTTGATGAATGAATGACCGGTTTTCCACATCAATGGCTCGCCACCGTGTTCCTCTATAAATCTGGCGAGGTTGGTGCTTGACTTGATGTCAAAGATGATCTGGGCACCGGGCTTGCGTTCGAGTACATCCTCGGCATACAGCATCATCTGTCGGTCGGCCCAGATAATGTTCTGCTTGTCATCGATAATGCCGACACGGTCACCATCACCATCAAACGCCAGACCGAGGTCAAGCCCCTTTTCTGCAATTGCGCTCTTGATGTCGCTGAGATTCTCCGGCTTCGACGGGTCGGGATGATGGTTGGGAAACGTGCCATCAACATCACAATACAGCTCTGTCACGGTACAGCCCAGTTTGCTGAACAACTCAACCGCCAGCACGCCGGCGACACCGTTGCCACAGTCAACAGCAATATCAAGCGGACGTGCCAGCTGGATGTCAGAGACGATGGTATCGATGTACGATGGCATGACGTCCTGCTGTTCATAGCTGCCGTCACCACTGTCGAACTCGCCGTTGATAATGCGATCATACAGCGACTTGATGTCGTCACCATAAAAGGTTTTACCTGCGATGAGCATTTTCAGGCCATTATATTGTGGCGGGTTATGGCTGCCAGTCACCATGATGCCGGTACCGGTCTTCAGTTTGTGAGTGGCATAATAGAGCACCGGGGTTGGCACCATGCCGATATCGACAACGTCGCAGCCGCCGGCACACAGGCCATCACTCAATGTCCGGGCCAGTTGCGGACTGGATAACCGGCCGTCTCTGCCAATGATAACGGTACCCTGACCCTGGGCGCGTGCTTCTGCGGCAAAGGCCTGCCCGATTTGCATTACCGCATCAGGGGTCAGTGATGTTTCAACAATACCGCGAATATCGTATGCGCGGAAAATATCTTTACTAATAGTCATGGTTGTATTTTGTTATTCCGAGAATGTTGAAATTTTAAAGGTTTAGTCACATGCCTGTGTTGATGCGGGTCATGGGTGGTCACTTCACTGCCATTACCTGTGGCCGGAATGTCCGAAGCCGCCTGTGCCGCGGTCGCTCTGATCGAACGCGTCAACAACTTCAAAGTCGGCCTGTATCACGGGAACAAAAACAAGCTGTGCGATACGATCGCCCTGTTCTATGGTGAAGCTGTTGTTACCACGGTTCCAGCAGGAAACGAACAACTGTCCCTGGTAGTCCGAATCGATCAGGCCGACCAGGTTGCCGAGCACGATGCCATGCTTGTGACCAAGCCCGGAGCGTGGAAGAATCGTTGCGGCGAGGCCGGGGTCGTTGATATGAATAGCGATACCGGTCGGGATCAGTTCGGTTTCACCCGGGTTCAACGTAATCGTTTTATCGATGCAGGCGCGCAGGTCCATGCCGGCAGAACCACCGGTTGCGTGGGCAGGTAGCGGAATCTGGTTACCGATACGCTGATCGAGTATCTTAAGCTGTATTTTTCTCATGCTGGCTGCTGCTTTTGTATTGATGGGCAATCAGGCTGATCAGTTCACGCGCCAGTGTCGTTTTGCGCGCCTGCTGCAGTAGCTGTTCGCCACCTGCCCAGATTACGTGCAGTGCATTGTATTCGCTGTTGAAACCAATGTCTTGCGCCTGTCCATCCT
>JASFVM010000156.1:0-6540 GCA_050049835.1 Gammaproteobacteria bacterium | reverse complement strand
CGGCCACCCACCAGGTGATGACACCCAGCACAACCGCGCTGATCCAGCCAATATGGATGTATTTCATGGCTTCGCGCCGGCCGGTCTTGATCAGGGCTGCCATGATGGCTGCAAGGACCAGTATCGCTTCCACGCCTTCACGCAACAGAATAATGAATGCGCCGAAAAAGGCCGCGCTACTCGACATACCACTCGTGCTCAAGGTGTCCTTGGCCTCATTTAATAATTCGACCAGCCTGATCTCGATCTGCTCAAGCTCTGCGACCGAGCCTTTCTTCGCGGTTTCACGAAAATCGATCATTTCCTTTTCAATGGCCAGCTTCAGCTGCTTGTCAACAATAACCAGCGACGGTTCCGCCAGCTCGAAGCCATCGAGATAGGCGGACAAGGCTGCACTGTGGGCAGCTTTGCGATCCCCCTGTTTCGCCAGCTCGAGACTGGTAGCCAGCATCGCGATGCTCGTGTCCAGCGCGGCATGGTCACTGACTTCCAGCTCTCCGGGATGAGTGCGCAAATAAGCCAGTACCGCGCTGCCCTGTTCTGCAGGCCTGCCATCTATTTGCGCCCAGTCGGCAGCCATCGCATAGGAGGTACCGGTCAGGTTCGGCAGCTCGCGGAAATGCGTACGCAACACGCCCTGCTGCCACAAGGTTCTGCCCCTGGTCATTTGCTCGTCGGTAACCGAGTACTGGCTGATCAGCATCGCCAGTGCCCAGCGCTGTTCATCACTCAAATTTGCATAGGATGCCATTGGTGTTTCAGGCACACCCAGGGTAATGGTGTTGTAGAGGTCATAAATGCTACGGGTGTATTGACGGGAGATGTCATGAAAATTACCCGGCGGCGGTTCCATGCCCTTTGCCAATGGACCATCACCGTAGCCTTCGACACCGTGACAGGACGCGCAATTCGACTCAAACATGGCCTGCGCATCGCTCATATCAGGGGCCTTTATCGGGCCCACCACGATATTGTAATTCGTTATCAATGCTTCCTTCAGCGCCTGTGTCAGGCGACTGATATCTTCACCTTTAACACGCTGGCCGATGCCGTCACGTATCTGCACCGCATTGGCAAGCAGGATGTCCTTGCCTTCGCGCGGCGGCATTTCTTCAAGCAGGTTGATGATCTCACTGGAAAACTCCCGCATTTCAGCGTATTCGACCTGGTCGACAACCTGGCCATTAGCGATGGTTGGCGGGTAATCGACACCGACGTAATCCAGCATTTGCAACAGCCGCTGCGACGGGTCTTGCGCTGCAGCCAGGGAAGCTGCTGGCCAGTGCATGGCCAGAATAACTATAAAAAACAGCTGTCTTGAAGAATTCAATATAGACATGGTACAAGCTAAGAATGATAACGATTCGCATTATTGTATATGGAAACTCTAATGTCAATCATCCGCCGGCTTTTTTGGATTCAGCGATACTTCATCTTATCCCAGCAGCTGCTTCAGGGAATCGAGGTGGGAGCGTCCTTTTTCCTGTGTCGATTTGTGTTGGGAACCCTTGCTGCCGCCAATCCACTCCAGTTCATCAGCGGGCAGCTCTTCCAGAAACCGGCTGGGCTCACAGAGCATACGCTCACCATAGCGTTTGCGGGTGCGTGCCATCGTCAGGCTGAGGCTGCGCTGGGCGCGCGTAATACCAACATAGGCCAGCCGCCGCTCTTCCTCGATGCCATCTTCATCGATACTGGTCTGATGCGGCAGCAATCCCTCCTCGAAGCCGACCAGATAGACATGCGGGAATTCCAGCCCCTTGGCTGCATGCAATGTCATCAGCTGAACCGCATCTGCATTCTTCTTGTTATCATCACGTTGCAATATGTCCATCAAAGTCAACCTGGAGATGATGTCAGTCAAACCTTCCGCATCATCATCCTTTTGCATCCTTTTCAGCCATTCGAGCAAATCAGAAACATTACTCCAGCGCCTTTCTGCGCTCTCAACGTCCTTGCTTTGTTCAAGCAGCCAGGTTTCGTAGCCAATATCATCCAGCAACTGGCCCGTTACGCTATCTGCCGAATCGGTTTCGCCCCGGTCAGACAAACGCAGTAGCCACTCGCTGAACTTTTGCAGGCTGCTCGCTGCTTTTGCTGACAGCCTTTCCTGCAAAGCCAGCTCAGAACAGGCACTGAGCATGCTGATCTTTCTTTCTACCGCGTAGGCTGCCAGTTTCTCCAGTGTCGCGGGTCCGATGTTTCTGCGCGGGGTGTTGATAATGCGCAGGAAAGCAGCATCATCATCAGGGTTCGCAAGCAAACGCAAGTAAGCGATGATATCCTTGATTTCGCTGCGTTCAAAAAACGAGAGTCCGCCACTGACTACATAGGGTATGTTCATCTGCCGCAAATAACCTTCAAACACACGTGCCTGAAAATTCCCGCGATACAAAATGGCATAGTCTCCGTAGCGGCTCTGATGCTGAAGTTTGTGCGAGTGCAACTGGATAACCACCTGCTCACCTTCATCTTCAGCCGAATTGCACTGGATAACCCTCACCGGATCACCGTATCCCAGCGCGCTCCATAACCGTTTTTCAAATACATGCGGGTTCTGGCTGATCAGCTCGTTGGCAACTTTCAGGATACGGCCGCATGAGCGGTAATTCTGCTCAAGCTTGATCACCTCGAGATCACTGAAATCGCTGGCCAGTTGCTCGAGGTTCTCAGGCCGTGCACCGCGCCACGCATAAACCGATTGATCATCATCCCCTACCGCCGTGAGACACCGGCGTCTTGTCGCAAGCATTTTCACCAGTTCGTATTGCATCGCGTTGGTATCCTGATACTCATCAACCAGTAAATAATGAATACGGTCCTGCCAGCTACTCAGAAGGCCGCCATGGTTGTTGAACAACTGCACCGTTTGTAATATCAGGTCATCCAGATCAAACGCATTATAGGCATGCAGCTGTCGCTGATAACTGCCATAGATTCGCGCCATGCGTAGCTGAATATCATCTTCTGCCCGGATGATTGCCTGTTCCGGGGTAACACCATCATTTTTCCAGCTGGAAATCTGCCAGTGAAAACGCTCTGCTTTTTCAACGCCGCGCTCACCGTGGGTACGCAGCAGTTCCTGCAACACGGCAACACAGTCATCGCCGGCAAAAACAGAGAACCCCGGCTGGTAATCCAGGCGTTTGCACTCGCGCTGCAGAATGCTCAGGCCGAGACGATGAAATGTCGAGATACGTAAACCGCGTGTGCTTTTGCCACCGAGCAGACCTTTTACACGTGACTTCATTTCATCTGCGGCCTTGTTGGTAAAGGTTACTGCTGCAATATGATTCGCGGTAATCCCGCAGGGGCCAATCAGGTGTGCGATTTTTTCCGTGATGACACGTGTTTTGCCGCTCCCTGCTCCCGCAAGAACCAGCATAGGCCCATCGATTTTATGGACAGCTCTGGCTTGCTGCGGGTTGAGTTTTGGTGAGTGTGAACTGCTCAATGGTACATCCTGAGTTGAAGCCGCCATTGTACCCTGATGTGATAATTTGTCATTACACCGAAAGGGGTGTTGCAGATATAAATTTGAGAATAAGTTAAAGAAGAGTTTGATTGTCTTAATGCTGTTTAACCGCAGCGGCGCTGAGCCACAGAGAAAGAATATAATTTTTCGTTTTCAGGATTTGCGAACTGATTATCAGTTAATGAAGCTGCCTGTGGCGAAGATTGCTTATGTTTTCTGAAATGAATGACTTAAAACAAGTCTGCTAACTTGCGATGAATGAATACGACAAATAATCCCGTCTCTGCGGTCAGCATCGCCTGCAGGATTTCTGCAGAGATATATTAATGTGTGGCGTTGTTCACTGAGAGAAAACTCCTGACCTGGCATAATTCCATGCATCTTCACCGAATGCGCGCCTGATCACCAATGGCAATGCTATGGAGCCTTGCTTGAGCAGGGCATCATGAAATGCTTTTAATTCAAAACCATCCTGTTGCTGTTGATACTCGCGCACGGCCTTGATCAGTTCATAACCCGTTGCATAGCATAAGGGTACCGTTGGCGCCGTCGAATACCACGCAAGCTCGCTGTCGGCCTGCTGCTGATCAAAGCCAAGCTTTTCAACCATGAGTCGGGAAGCATCCACGAGACTCATACCGTGGGCATGTATTTTAACATCGATAATCACACGCAAAGCCCGCCACAACCTGTCACGCAGCATGATAAAACGGTGCTCTTTCCTGTTGAGGAACCCCTGCTCTTCCATCAGGTCTTCACAATACAGTGCCCAGCCTTCATACAGTGAAGCAGAGGCATGTACCGAACGCGTCATATTATCTGCATGATGCAGGTTGGCGGTGACAAACTGAAGATGATGGCCCGGATATGACTCATGCACGCTGGTGAGATCAATACTGTAAAGATTATGCTCTGCCAGCAAGGCTTCATCTTCCGACGTTGTGACGTAATACAGACCGTGTTGCTTTTTATCCACAGGCATCGGCGGTTCGTAGGCGGCAAATGGAATCAGCGGACGTAAAAATTCGGGCGTGCCCTGGATGTGCAGTGACTCAGTGTCAGGCACGGTAACCAGGTCATGTTGATGCAGCCATTTACTGGCCTCCCGCATGCGTTTGCGATAGGTATCCAGCAGTTGCTCCGGCCGCGGATGCTGTTGCCTGATCATTTGCAACAACGTATTGATATCAGCACCTGGCTGCATGGATTCAGTCTGCGCCTTTAATTCGGCCTCGGTATCAGCAAACAGCTTTTCGCCAAAGGCAAGCACGGTATCCGCATCCACATCAAGAAAGTGATTTTCATACAGAAGGCGGTTGAAACGGTCCTTCCCGACAGCAAAATCACCGGCAGCCTGCGGTGCTATATCATGCTGTAAAAAATGCGCAAATTCATCCAGTGCATGAGAGGCGTCATCAAACAGTGGCTGCAATCTGGCGGGATTGGTAAATTTCTCTGCAATCAGCGGATGGCGGCCCAGGTTACGAATAAAATCCGCTCCAACCTCGCATTGCTCAACCGCGGACCGCAGCCAGACAGCGACCACCCTGTCAGGCACCAGCGATAACAGCGTCCTTGCCCCCCTGAGATAATCGGGAATTGCCTGCAGGCGATGCTTTATCGCTTTCTGCACATCAGGCACAGGGTGAATCAGTAACTGATAAACCGCACCAACCGGCACATAGGCGAGAGGATTTCGATAGCGCCAGTCAAGTTCCTGCAAATCATGCAGCTCGACACTGACTGCAGATTTCATCAACTGGTAATCGATATATTTGTCCTGATCCAGCGCATCGGCATCGAGTTCATCAAGCGCGGAATGCATTTTCTGATCAAGTGATATCAGCGCGCCGATATCATCGTCATCATAGGTTTTGAGCAAACCGGCGCAGGCTTCGAAACCAACGCTTGCAGCTTCTTCCGGATGAAAACGAAACCAGGCCTGGTAAAATTCCTGCTGTAATTCATCTAAGGCATTATTTGCGGAATCAGACAACGTTTCAGTCCTGCTCTCCCACTATCTCGAAATCGTGCGTCAGTTCTACTGAAGCTGAAAGCATGATCGACACAGAACAATATTTTTCCGCCGTCATGTTAACTGCGCGCTCAACTTTCTTTGGATCCAGGTCCTTGCCCTTTACAACATAATGAACATGTATCTTTGTGAAAACTTTGGGGACTTCTGTCGCGCGTTCCGCCTCAACCTCTACATGGCAGTCGCTTATCGCCTGACGCTGGCGCTTGAGGATCAGGACCATATCAAATGCCGTACAACCGCCGAGCCCGAGCAGCACCATTTCCATAGGTCGAACGCCCATATTACGTCCGCCCACTTCCGGTGCACCGTCCATAACTACAGAGTGTCCACTGCCGGACTCCCCGACGAACGACATATGATCGAGCCATTTTACTGTTGCTTTCATATTTATCCCTTGTTGTCTTGTACTGTTCGCGTGCTCTCGTCTTTGCGATCAAGTCAGTTATTGAACTGAAATAACTCCGCCAGTTTCTCGCCGGGATCATCCGCCTTCATGAATGCCTCGCCTACCAGGAAGGCATTCACATTATTTTCGCGCATAAGCTTGACGTCTTCGACCGTATGTATGCCACTTTCAGTCACAACAATACAGTCATCAGGTATCTGGCCAAGCATGTCGATTGTTGTCGACAAACTGGTTTCAAAGGTTCGCAGATTGCGATTGTTAATACCTATAAGACGCGCATCGGTTTCAAGTGCCCGCTCCAGTTCTGCATTGTCATGAACTTCCATTAATACATCCATATGCAGTTCATGCGCCTGTTTGAATAAAGCGCGTAACTTCTCATCATCAAGCGCAGCCACGATCAACAGGATGCAATCCGAGTTGATAGCGCGTGCTTCAAATACCTGGTAGGGATCGATAATGAAGTCCTTGCGTATAACCGGCAATGAACAGGCATATCTTGCCTGTTGCAAATACTCTTCAGCGCCCTGAAAGAAGTCTTTATCGGTCAGCACTGACAGACAGGCTGCGCCATGTGTTTCATAGCTCTGCGCAATAGCTGCGGGATCGAATTGCTGGCGA